>JBFMGN010000624.1:0-2840 GCA_040752435.1 Spirochaetota bacterium | reverse complement strand
TTTCCGTTTCTGAAGGTCTGGACAAGACCGAGTATAATAATGATGAAATCTTCGAAAAGGAGTTATTTAAATCCGCTATCAGGCGGCTGAGCACATAAGCGGAATAAAACGAGAAAGGTTAAAAGTGAGCAGGTATCTGTCGGGAGAGTATAATAACGAGGAAGATAACAAGGAAAATAGTCTCAGGCCCCAATTCCTCCGGGATTTTCAGGGCCAGCACGCAATAAAAGCCAATTTGGAGGTGTTTATTACGGCTGCCAAGGAACGGAAGGAAAGCCTTGACCATGTTTTCCTAAACGGTCCTCCGGGCTTAGGAAAAACAACCCTCGCCGGCATAATGGCTAATGAACTTGGGGTTGAATTGAAAGTGACATCGGCCCCTGCTCTTGAAAAACCGAAGGATCTAGCCGGTATTCTAACCACCATAGGGCCGGCGTGTGTTTTTTTTATCGATGAAATTCACCGGCTTAAACCCGCACTGGAAGAAATGCTTTACATTGCAATGGAAGATTTCGAAATAGACTGGGTTATCGGACAGGGTCCCTCCGCGCGCACTGTACGAATACCGATTCCGCCTTTCACATTGATAGGCGCCACAACGAAAGCCGGGCTGGTAGCTTCACCTCTTTATAACAGGTTCGGGATTACAATACGCCTTAATTATTACGATAACGATGAAATCTTAAAGATAATTTATCGTTCAGCCGAAATTCTTAAAATTTCAATCTGTGACGATGCCGCCGTAAGGCTGTCAGCCTGCTCCAGAGGCACACCGCGCATAGCTAACAGACTGTTACGAAGGATGCGTGATTTTGCACAGGTTCTAGGGGAAGGGGTCATAACCTTAAAAATTGTAGAAGAGAGTTTGAACAGGCTGGAAATTGATTCTTACGGGCTTGAAAAACACGACAGAGAGATTTTACGGGTGATAGTTGAAAAGTATGGAGGCGGTCCGGTGGGGGCCGAGACCCTGGCGATTTCGGTTGGAGAAGAAATTGAGTCTCTCGAAGATTTTTATGAACCTTACCTTATTAAGTTGGGTTTTATCCAGCGAACTCCCAGAGGCAGGATTGTAACTCCCGGTGGTTATGAACATCTCGGTATAGATAGAAAGAATAATGAAAACCAGCGACTTCTCTTTTAACCTTCCCCGAGAACTTATCGCGCAACGCCCTTTGGAAAACCGCACGGATTCGAGGCTGCTCATCCTGGATAAAACCGACTCATCTATATGCCACAAGTATGTTAAAAACCTGCCCGAGATTCTCGATCGGGATAGTGTAATTGTTTTTAATAATTCAAAAGTAATAAAATCACGTATTTTTGGCTTTTCAAATACCGGGGGAAAAGTCGAATTCCTGCTTATAGAAAAAATTGACGGCCCTTTCTGGAAGGTAATCGTAAGCAAGGCCAAAAAGCAAAAAATCGGAAAACTCTTTCTTTTTCCCGGAAATGTCACCGCAACAGTGATAGATGGTTCCGGTATCCAGAAAATTGTAAAGTTTGATACCTGCATAACGGACGAGTATCTGGAATTATACGGTCACCTACCGTTGCCTCCCTACATCAAACGTCCGGATACCGAAGAGGATGCTGAAAGGTATCAAACAGTCTTTTCCGGGGTAAAAAGTTCAATCGCTGCCCCCACGGCCGGTCTGCATTTCACTCCGGAATTACTCAATACCCTGCGCGACTGCACCATGCAGCTTTATTTCATAACTTTGCATGTCGGGTTGGGAACATTTCTGCCCATAAGAAGCCGGATCGTAGAAAAGCACATAATGCATGAGGAAGAATACGAAATTCCAGCCGAAACTGAGGCGGCCATTTCCCGGGCAAAACAATCCGGAAAAAAGATTCTGGCAGTCGGAACGACTACCGTCCGGGCGTTGGAATCCGCCTGGGAACATGGAGCTGTTCGTAGTGGAAAGAGAAAAACTTCGCTGTTTATATCCCCCGGTTATAGATTTAAAGTTGTGGATCAACTTTTTACGAATTTTCACACGTCTAGATCAACCCTGCTTGTGCTTGTATCCGCCTTTGCCGGTAAAGACTTAATCGATCGGGCCTACCAGGCCGCGATTGAGAAAAAATATAGATTTTTTTCATACGGCGATGCCATGTTGATAAAATAGTCAATAGGTATTTTTATCCATCTTTTCAAAATCCGCTCTCACCTTCTTAAGTCTCGCCAGGTGAGATTGGATAATATCCCCGTAATCAAGTTCACCGGACAGAATCCTGAAGTTTTCATCTTCCCAGTATTGAATTGCTTCCAGGTGGAGAAATTTAAGCCCGTCCGCCTGAACTGCCCATTTTTTAGCTTCTTCCCAGTATTTTATAGAAAATTCGTACGCCTGTTCCGCTGTTTTCAAGCTCTCAAGGTTGTCGTTTTTCCAGGGGGCATTGTAAAAATAAGCGATCATTTTATCGAATTTACTTCCCAAAAGAAGGTACGCTTCGACCAATTTGAGGTTAACATGCATTTTAAAGAGATACCTATAACGCTCCCATTCCCGCGTGTTCTGGATTTTTGCAAGGGCATACAACGGGTTACAGAAATCGGCTTTCAAAGCTTGCTCGAGATAGTAGATGTTCTCAAGGGTATCATCGGGATACTGGGTAAAATGAAGATGGTACAACCGGAAAAACTGTTCAGCATACAGAATCTTATACGCCCAAAGGGGGGTAAACGAGCAGGTTATCAGGCTGAATAGAAGTAAAATTTTCTTCATATACTTTTTATCGGAACTGTATTAAGTATGCTCCATATCTTTTCGCAAATTTCAGCCGGGGGAAGCGTACCATCTATACGCTTCAAACACATAGAAGAATCTGCA
>JBFMGN010000623.1:0-2849 GCA_040752435.1 Spirochaetota bacterium | reverse complement strand
GTCCCCCCGCTGTCCCCACTTTACCCCTCAAAGCACAAAAAAAACGGCACCCACTCCAAGGTGGAATAAAAAGAAGTAATTTGTAGGCAATTTTCTGTTTCTTTTTCCCCTGTTCAGGAGCAGGGTTCGAAGGAACTGCAGGTTTGAATGTGACAGGATTTGCCCCACATGTCGCCGGAAACTGGCTTTTCGGGAGCTACCCTATCCCTGAAAAATCAATTCACAGAAAAACCTTGTAGCCGGCATTCAACGCTTCACCAAGCTTTTTTGCCCTCACTACGCCAATCGCCATTAAGCCGCGTTCCATCTGGGATATGTGGGCTTGCGGAATGCCGGACCGTGCGGCAAGTTCTTTCTGAGTCAAGCCCTCCCGCCGCCGGGCCGACCGCAGACATACTGCCGGGGTTTCCTCAGTTGAGTATTCCGGGAATGCTTCTCGCCAGGGGATAGAATCTGTTGCATTCTCGAACCCAAGTTCTTTCAGCAGTCGGGCCGCTTCGTCCTTTTTTGAAGCCGGGCCGCGAAAGCGAAGCTCCACCGTTTTAGTATGGCGCTTTTTCGTGCGTTCCAACATAAACAACCTCAATCAGTTTTATTTCTTTGTCTCGTTCTTCCCAAATGGCAACATAAGTGGGCCGCCCCTTTTTTAAGTGGTAATGGTGCTGGCCTGGTTTCAGTTTACTGTAGTTCGGCCAGTTACCACGCACAGGCCCGTATTCTTCAATGTCGCGGATCAGGAATACCAACTGCTCTTTGATCGTTTTCGGCAATGACTCTTTTTGTTTGGCCGTCTTTTTGGTTAAGTCAACCTGCCATGTCATAATAATATACCATAAATAGAATATTTCAAGAACCTGTTTTTACCATCGGCACAACTTTTCCCGGTTCGGCAGTCAGTGATTGAGCAAGTCCTTGCATGGCTCTCCGCTGCACCCTCGTTGCCCTTGGCATACCTAAACACCATAGAAGGGGTTTTACAGCCGAATAAGACCTGCATATCTTTAACAGGGTTGCCGCGGTGTGCCGTAGTGAGTGAAAGGTAATCCTGTCACACGGCCCACGGTTTTTATTCAATTCCAGGTTGTCAACCGCAGTCTTAAAGGTGCGTGGTGGTTCCTTGAAAGGTAAACTTCCCGTGCTTCTTTGTTTTTAGTGTCGATGAAAAGGGCGGTTCCCCGGCCAGAATCGACATATTCCCAGGTTAATTTTGCCGCCTCGCTGAATCGGCACCCGGTGAAAGTACAGAATAGGGTGGGATTATAGGCGCTAGTGTTGGTTGCGTGTATGTAATCAAGGATCTCTTGGTAACCCAAGGTTCACAGAAGAAATAGCCATAATGCTTGGGCACCGGGTAACTCCAGGGAAAGCAGGGAGACCGTGCAAGCAAACAGATGGTGATGAAAACAACACAGAAAAACGTTGAGAAACGTGGTCTGTCCCCTATTGTCTAAAAATAGAAATTTATATTAACAAACAGCCACAATGACAGACAAAATAGCCCCCTTTTGTTAGGAGGGGGCATAACCTAGTTAAAGATTAGTCAGAGTACACCGGTATACGCCAGGCCCTAAAGCCGTGCGACTTCGCGTAATCGCGCGTACCGTCCTTCCGTGTTATCCACGGCCGGTAGATGTACCCCACGATTATCCTACTTCTTACTACGATAGGATACCGCATAAGGCGAACCTCCTACTACGAGGTTAGTTATTGACAAACTGGGTAAGAATAGATATCTATTAAGATAGCTAGATGATATCTAAGCGCAGTTGCCCATTTTCACACTATGTGAAATTTTGCCATAAACCAGCGACGTCCTCGTATACGTTTTGGTAGTGGCCGACTGCACAAAAGGCAAGCAGTGCCAGCTGCTTGCCTTTTGTTTTTTTATACTAATAGCCCAAATCCTTCTTTTTTGGGTTGTTCGTCTTTGTTCTCGTCTTTTTGTTGTTTTTCCTTATTTTCTTCTTTTTTACTTCCTACATACTTATATTTTGCTGCTCTTTTTCCTTTGCCTGCCTTAACAAGTTCAACCTCTCCATTTTTTAACATTCTACGGACAGCAGCATGAAAATTTCCCCTTGATACTGTCATATCGGGGTTCTCATGCTCAATATGATTTGCAATAATATTCAAATCAAATTCAACGCCAGTATTTTTAATGTATTCGCGGACAACGCCGGCAACTCCACCTTCGGGGGTGACGGTTGTTTTAGTGGGCTCACTAGAAAAATCCTTTTGGAGCTTATATACAATATCAAGCGCCTCAAGTTCCTTCTGTTTCTGCTCGGTGAGCTCTTTAAACAGATTGCTGTATTTTTCCTCAACCGCCTTTTTAATCCTATCAATTTCTTTTGTGTCTATCATGGAGGTTCCTCCTTCTTGTTCTTCACGTTTCCAATATTATAATCATAAATAAAATAGACGCAACAAAAAAAATGGGCGCTACGGATTTTTATTAATTTCAATAAATATTTAAAAATTTCGAGTAGTTAGAAAGTATCCATTGGATTAGTTGTTGACGCTATGGTCAATAGTCAAATCCACTCCATCTTGACACTCCTTGCCAATGTGGTAAAATATATAATATAAATATATAGTTATCCGCATATTCCTATATGCCGAACAGCTCAAGTCCAAAATCGGATATACCCCGCCGAGCCGAGTCCAAAAAACGGGAAAACCCCTTAAATTACCGCTTTTTTTCGGAATTTAAAAAATAGTGCGTGGAATATGTTCTTTTGACTCTCGAATGGTCGCCAAAAAGAACAGCAAAACCTTTTCGTTCGCTAATATAACAGCCTCGCTCACACAAAACGTTTTGCTGTTCTTACGCCCAATTTCACGCATAA
>JBFMGN010000622.1:0-2849 GCA_040752435.1 Spirochaetota bacterium | reverse complement strand
GAGGTTGGTTAATCATAAAGGCTGGAATATGTGGATACTGCCTGCAGTAATTCTCTGTTTTGCCATTTCTTTATTTCCCTGGCTGATAATGATCTATAACAGTTTCTTTAGCCTGAGCTACACTGATACCAGCGCTGCCGGTTTCGCGGGTTTAGAAAATTACAGGAAGGCTTTTTCCGACCCTGGTTTTATCAATAGTATTTGGGTCACTTTTAAATTTCTGATTTTTGCGCTTCCCCTGGAATTCCTTATCGGCCTGGCTCTGGCAGTTCTGGTAGCCCGCCATATCAGGATGAGAAAATTCGTTGTGCCTATCATTATTATCCCCATGATCATTTCTCCCTCGGTTGTAGGCCTCATCTGGAAACTAAACCTTGATCCCAGTTTTGGATTGGTCGGCATCCTTTTAAAAAATACAGGCATATTTACCGATGCTCTCTTGGGTGCAGTTAACACTGTTTTACCAACGATAATTGCCATCGATGTCTGGCAGTGGACCCCTTTTATTTTCCTCCTTGTATTAGCAGGTATATTGGGCCAGTCCAAAGAACCCTATGAAGCCGCTCAGGTGGATGGTGCAACTTTCTGGCAAACTTTTCTTAAGATTACCATTCCCCTGTTGAAGCCGATTTTCATCGTAGCCTTACTTTTGAGATTTACAGATGCATATAAAGTATTTGATCAGATTTGGATCATGACCACCGGCGGGCCTGGAAGATCAAGTGAATCCTTAAGCATTTTCGGTTATCGTTTAAACTTTAAATATTGGCACATAGGTTACGGTTCAGCAGTTATTACTCTGTTCTTCATTATTAGCTTTATCGCCTCTTTCCTTTTTGTCAAGGCTGTCGTACCACCGGAAAAGAAAATTACCTAAAGAAAAAGAGGAGGGAAAAAATTGATCGAAAACATTACGAACAAAAAGACACCTTTAAAGCTTATTTCAATTATAGAAATAACCGTAATTATCTCAGTGGGTTTGATTGCGTTTGTTCCCTATCTCTGGATGTTTTTGTCCGGTTTTAAAGAGAGAACGGATATACTGGCAGTGACGCCTAGGTTTTTTTTCAAACCAACCCTGGTCAACTTTCCCGCCGTATTTATAGAAGCTGAGTTTATTATCTATCTCAGGAACTCCATTGTTACCGCAGTATTTGCAGTAATCCTGTGTCTTTTAGTTGGAATTCCGGCTGCATATTCTTTTTCCCGTTTTCATATTCTGGGCAAGAAGCATCTTTTCTTTTACTTTTTGACGACCAGGATGTGTCCGGGGGTGGCTGAGGCCCTGCCGCTTTATATTATTTTCAGTAAAATCGGTTTGCTGGGCACTACACCGGGATTGGTTTTAGCGCACTGCACTTTCATAGTGGCTTTTGTTATTTGGGTCATGAAAGCATTTTTTGATGACATTCCCGAGGTTTTGGATGACGCTGCCTTGACAGACGGCTACTCTGAATGGGGCGCCTTTATTCATGCCATTTTACCGATCGTTAAACCGGCCGTGGCAGCTACGGCGTTGTTGGCTTTTATATTTTCGTGGAATGAGTTTTTATTTTCCCTGATCCTTGGCGGTCATTTTGCCAGGACCCTGCCGGCCGGGTTCCCCGGCCTGGTTACTCCCCATGGTACATATTGGGGACAATTATGCGCGGCAGCAGGTGTAGTTACCATACCCATAATCATATTAGCCGCCCTGTTACAGAGATACCTGATCAGGGGATTATCACTTGGTGCGGTAAAAGGTTAAGAACCGGAATTCAAGCGAGGGAAAAGATGGGGAAGAAATCACTCTTTAGGCGGATAAAAGAGAAGACTTTTAAATTCTTTTTTGGAACAGAGATAGAGTTTGGGGACAGCGTATTTTATACCATCGCTTTACTGGTGCTGATCACTCTTATTTGGCTGGCGGCGATCGAGAAGTATTTGTATTGGCCGGTTTGGGGCGCGCTCCTGCTTTGGGGTTTGGCGTCCTTCTTTATATGGAAAGGATACGCCAGAGGGAAAAAGAGGAGAAAAAGACAATGGCCGGGGTAGTGTTGAAAAATGTTTGGAAAAAATATGGAAAGGTTGAAGCCGTCATAGATCTGAATCTTGAAATTGACGATAAGGAATTTTTATGTCTACTCGGACCTTCCGGATGCGGGAAATCCTCGACTTTGAGAATGATTGCTGGTCTGGAAAAAATGACAAGCGGTGAGATTTTCATAGACGGCAAATTGATAAACACTGTGCTGCCCAAAGATAGAGATATTGCCATGGCTTTTGAGAATTATGCCCTCTATCCTCATATGACTGTTTACGGCAATATCGCTTTTCCTCTGGAGATTCGCGGAGTGAATCCAAAAGATATTAAGAAAAAAGTAGATGAAGTCGCAGAACTACTGGGCATCACCGACCTGTTGGCCGAACCGGTGAAAGATTTAAGCGGTGGAGCCCAGCAAAGGACCGGTGTGGCCAGAGCCTTGGTTAGAAAGCCTAAGGTTCTCTTACTTGATGAACCAATCTCTCACCTGGAAGCGGATTTAAGGGCCAAAATGCGGGAGGAACTTAAAAGACTGCAAAGGACGATTGCGGTTACTACTATTTATGTAACGCATGATCAGATAGAAGCGATGGTAATGGCCAACAGGATAGCGGTTATGGATAAAGGAAGATTGCTGCAATTGGCTTCCCCGGATGTGATCTATAATCATCCAAACTGCGAATTTGTCGCCGGTTTTATCGGTGAACCGCCGATGAATTTTCTGGACTGCGAATTAGCCGATGATGATGGTAACAGGATAAAAGGAGATCAATTTGAAATTGAACTTCCCGACAATATTAAAAAACTCTTAAGAAAAGCCGCCTCA
>JBFMGN010000621.1:0-2871 GCA_040752435.1 Spirochaetota bacterium | reverse complement strand
ATAGGAGAAAATATTCTGGTATATGCGAATATTACTCCATACAGTGAAGATGACGATACCATAATGCTGGTGGCTCAGGGCCAGGTGTGGATTTCCTCGAAAGATAATAATAGTGTTAAATACTTAAGTACAATGAAAAGTCTTCCCGTGACTCCAGGAGAAAAGATACTTTTTTTGCCCCTGGGAGTTTCCAAAGAAGCAAAGGATCAACCTTTTACTATTGAATTGGAAATACAAGTTACTCCATATCAGCCGCAGTCACAGAATTAGGATGGATACTCCAGCATAAATGGACGACAAAGAACCGATTGTTCCGCTTCATAAACGGATTACAAAACATCGTGCGTTCCTGCCGTTCACGCTTTTTATCGTGGTAGTAATCCTCTTCAGTTTCAGTTCTCAGTTTTCCGACCGGCCGCCGGTGATTAAATTAATAACTCCGGAGGTCGGCTATCCGGGGGATATCCTGGTATTAGTCGGAAAGCATTTCGGAAAAGAGAGAAAAGGCGGAGAAGTTACAATTGCCGGCGCTCGTCCTGTTTCTGCCTCCTATTTGGAATGGCACGATGAAAGGATCAGCGTACGGATACCGGGTGACGCCGGTTCTGGAATGGTTAACGTTATTACGAGAAACGGGAAGAGTAAAGGCGTCTTGTTTACCAACAGAAACCATATTCCAATCGTGTTGTCCGGACCTGCGCAGCCCGGGCACCCCTTTATCGAAAATATCACGCCAACCAAAGGAAGCGTCGGCACCCTTATTACTATCACAGGACTCAATTTCGGCCTGGAGCGGGGAGGGGGGAAAGTCTTTTTTACCCCGGTAACTTTTACGGATTCCAACCGGCAGGTTGATGAGTCGGATATTTCCAATCTTATTTCGAGTTCTGAGTCCGATTTTGATTATGAAAGCTGGTCCGACCGGGAAATTAAAGTCCGCGTGCCGGATGGAGCATCACCTGGGAATATTGCTGTTTTAACCGATCGGGGATTAAGCAATTTCGATTACTTTGAAGTTACAAGCCAGGCAGGGACAAAACTGCTGAAACAAAAGCGAGGCTACCAGGTACAGTATGGTGTGCAGGTAAGGATAACATCGGCTGAACCGGGGAGCAGTCTTTTCCTCTGGATCCCAAGGGTCTATCAGGGGCTTGAACAGAGTAATATGGAGGTCGCTTCGGAAATTCAACCATACTGGAATGATTTTAGGGGTGTAATTGTTTACAAATTGGACAATCTTACCTCACACTCATCATACAATGTCTCACAATCTTTCTGGTTTGATAGGTATGCAGTGGAGACACGTATAAATATCTCCAAAATCCCGGAAATTTACGACAAAGAGCGCCGGTTGTTCAGGTTTTATACCACTCCTGACAGCTTTGTCCCCTCAGACGATGAGAAAATAAAACAGATTTCAAAAAGTTTAGTACGCGGAGAGAGCAATCCGTATCTGAAAGCCCGACGCATATATGATTATCTAATCCAACGGTTTTCTTTTGTAAATGATTTATCGGAGAAAGATATTCTGGCAGGTATGAATCAAAAAACGGCCGATTCCTATACCTACGCCCTGCTGTTTTGTGCACTGTCAAGAGCCGCGGGGATCCCTTCACGCCCCGTGGCAGGGTATGTTGTCTATGGAGATAAATTAACTGCCCGTCATTTTTGGGCTGAATTTTATATAGAGAGTGTGGGTTGGATCCCCGTTGACCCGGCTCTTGGGGATGGAGCTGCTTTCGGGAATTTTCCGGAGGTTGAGGATCAGGTAGGATATTACTTCGGAAATCTTGATAATCAGCATATTATCCTGTCCAGAGGTGTTCTTCAGGTTACGCCGATACAACCCCATGGAAAAACGATTCGAAAGAGTAATCTTTATACTCTTCAAACGATACATGAGGAAGCCTCACCAAATCTTGAAAGTTACAGTACTCTCTGGCAGGATTTGCGGGTAGTGGACTGGTGGTGAGGTCTATTTTAAAAACTAGCCAGTATTACAGCCTGGTTTCTTGATTATTTTATTGAAAAGGTCGAGAATATAGCAGGAACCGGAATTCAACATCTTGTGAATTCTAGTCAGGATGTCGTTGACAAAAAAATACTATGACTCATATACTTAATGTAAAATGAGAAGCCAGGAGAACTATGAATAATCCACTGCAGCTTGCAATGGTGAATTTTAAGAAAGGTGCTTATATCATCGTTGAAGGCAAGCAAAATGCCGACTATTTTTATATACTGCGTTCCGGTAAGGTAAGAATCAGTAAAGAGGCGGAAGTGGTAGAAGAAGAAGGCGGTAATAATTTAGGCCCTGGGGATTTTTTCGGTGTAGTTTCAACAATGTCCGCCCATAGCCATATTGAGACCGCGCAGGCACTTTCGGATGTATCTCTAATTTCCGTTCATAGAGACCAATATGGACTGCTGATTGAAAAGAATACTCCTGTTGCAATGAAAATAATTCAGGGGTTTTCACGCAAGATGCGCTATCTGGATGAAGCGCTGACACGGATCACCTTAAGCAGCACAGCCGGAGAGGATCCTACCCATCTTTATAAGGTAGCCGAGTACTACCTGAGGCAGAGTCAGTACAACCAGGCCTACTATGCTTACTATCAGTACATCCGTTATTGCAGCAATGACGCCAATGTCTCTTCAGCCAAGGAAAAGATGGCAAAAATAAAGCCTTATTCCAAGGCTGTTTATCTGGATGTCAACAACGAGGTTTTTACACGAACCTACCCCAAGGATACGATGATTTTCAGCGAGAGCCAGCCGGGCCAGGAATTGTATATTATCCAGAAAGGCAGTGTTAAGATTACTAAGATCGTTAATGATAACGAAGTGCTTCTCGCCGTGCTCAAACCC
>JBFMGN010000620.1:0-2872 GCA_040752435.1 Spirochaetota bacterium | reverse complement strand
GGGGTCGGTAAGCCTTTTATAATACTTAATAGTTCAATGATCGACCATCTAAGCGACGCCGAACTGATGGCGGTTATCGGACATGAACTTGGCCACATCTTAAGCGGCCACGTGCTCTATAAGACCCTTCTTTTCTTGTTGATGAACATTTCCCTGATGCTGGTTAATATCCCTATTGGAACTCTGGCCTTAGGGGCGATTCTCGCGGCATTACGGGAATGGGACCGAAAAAGCGAACTGAGTGCCGACAGGGCGGGACTTCTGACGGTTCAGGATGTGAATGACTCCTACACAGTGCTCATGAAGCTCGCCGGCGGCTCTCATATCGGCCAGATGGATATTGAGGAGTTTTTCAAGCAGGCCCATGAATATGAAAGCGGTGGGGATATTCTGGACAGTGTTTATAAAATCCTGAACCTGTTAGGCCAATCCCACCCGTTCCCGGTCTTAAGGCTTAACGAGCTTAAAATCTGGGTGGATAGCGGCAATTATGAAAAAATACTTTCAGGTGATTATAGGAAACGGCAGGATAAGGAGGATGATATAATGAAGGAGTTCCAGCGGGCCGCTTCCCAGTATCAGGAGGATCTTTCCAAATCTCAAGACCCTCTCGCCGAATCCTTTGTAAAGTTATCCAGGGTGGTCGATGAAGCAGGCAAGCAGGCAGGGAGGCAGGTTGAGGATTTGATGAAAGGACTCTTCGGCGGCGGTCCCAAAAAAGAAGATTAGTAGAGGTTTTAGCAGGAAGTCAGGAAGCAGGAAAAAAAGCCACTGAACCCGCGGAAAAAATTTACTTTAGTGTTGCAAGCAAACTCGAGGCTGCCTTTGCAGTCTCAGAATCAGGATTAAGTGAGATTGACTTGATTAAGTGCTCTTTAGCTTGGCCGGTATTTTTAATCTCCCGGTATGAAAGCCCCGAGAGCAGGTAGGCCGATTGAAGGGCCTCCCGGTACTTACCGGAATTAACGCTGCGATTCTCGAATTCCTCCAGCCACGTGATTGCCTTTTGATAGGCAAAGCTTTCCACCAGAAGTTGGGCCTTGAGCAGCACAAGGGCGGCATAAAACTCATCTTCGGGATCCTGTTTTACATCTGCCAGGGCGTCGAGGGCCTTGCCGTTGTTTCCCTGCACGGTATGGATAAGCCCCTGGTAGAACCGGATTTCCGGTTGCTCTTCTTCCATAGCGAAGCTTGCCGCCTCATCAAGAGCCTTTAAGGCTTCATAATAGTTGCCCTTTTCAAACAGCTCTTTACCCGTTTTAACAAGCTCTTCCGTATCGTAAAAGCTTACTTGTTCCGTAACAACATCTCCCCGAACCCCACCTACAACGCCCTGTTCCTGCACTTTCGATTTCAGCAGCATGGGCTGCATTTTTCCCATTATGAGAGAACCAATCCCGGTTGAGGCAAGATTCCCGGAGGCGGCCAGCAGTTCCTTTAACTGATACGTTCCCGCACTGCTTAAAGTTATTTTCGGAGTGCCGCCTTTACCGTCTAGTTCCGCAATAGGATCACTGCCAAGCCCTTCAAGGCGTACCATTGCACTGTCCGAAACAGTATCACCAATAAAAATTTCCCGCCAGCCGGAGGGACTTTGTACTTTCAGGATACCTTCCAGGTAGTTGACGGTCAGATTTTCGGCGTAGAGAGCAGGTGTCAGAGAGGCGAAGGCAAAAACTACCACCGATAGGCTGACAATAAATACTTTTTTTGTCATAGCGTGTACCTTTTATAAAAGTATACCAGCTTTTGTTTAGAATATCAATTTTTTTTGAAAAGGTAACAGACTTGATGCCCAAAAGTAAAAGATTTTAGCCGCAAAAGCACATTTACTCCTACTGGTAATAGAAAAAGCGGTCTTCGAAGACCGCTTTTGGGAGTTTCTTTATCATCAACTAAACTATTTAATGCTTTTCATTGGGTATACTGTCCAATATGCATCATAAATATAGTCACCGGCATGCACGAAACTTCGTTCGCTAAGATTGTCTTGAGTTGCGTCTATGGTATAAGTATCGGTTCCGGAAACGTTGGTATCGACACCGTTTCCCGCCGCGATTTCGTCCGCGCTCGGGGCTGTGGCCTCATTTGTTGTTCCAATGTAGTTCTGATAAATATAACTTGTCCGGTCGTACTTGAAATTGACTGTATTCCCTTTTTTCCATATCGTATCGAATTTAAGCCCTTCAGTATCCTTCCCCGCTAAAAGTACTTTTTTTACAGTATATGTATAAACCCAGCTTGTGTTTTGAGTATTGTCGGCTGTCTGTGCGGCTGTAAGATTATCGTTTTTCGTTCGTATGCGGGTATAATTTATCGTCCCTTCTGTTATTTTGTATGTGTAACTGGAATTAGAATAGGCACCGCCCACATATGTGTAATTATCTATTGCGGTCCAGGAATTTTCTCCATCCGCTTTATATAGAAAGAACGCTCCATCTTGTGTAAAAATGTTAGTATAAGTATTTGTCTGGACATAATCGTTATCCGTTGATTTTATCTCATACCATTCGTAGTCAGCCGCATATGCGGTTGTTGCGGTTAGTTTCAACTGATATTCATGGGTATAGGTGTCGACCTCCGTTTTTGTTTTATTGTCGTAGGTGAATGTGCCTTTTAGACCCCACGTTTGATACCATGTATGTTTATCGTAGGTGGTAGCAGTTGCATCAGCCTGTCCAAAACTGTAGCTGACATACTCGAAAGTACCGCCGGTACCTTTATTGTCAAACTTATAAGTAACCTTATCAAGCCCGTTTGGATCAGTATAAACAACATACTCTTTCCCTTTCAACTGTCCGCCGATTTCATACACGGCGCAACCGAAAATCAGCCCGCTGACAATTATCGCCAACATAATTAATCCGATCCT
>JBFMGN010000062.1:0-10007 GCA_040752435.1 Spirochaetota bacterium | reverse complement strand
ACATGATGACTGAGGAGTTAAAGAAGATGATCGCTGCTTCGGGTTATTTCAGGAGTAAAAACTGCATTCAAGATGCGCGGCTTGGCTGCTTTTTTAACAAGATCGGCACCGGGGAGGGAGATTGAAATGGCAAAAACTGATCCAAAGGAATACTACAAAGAAGAAGCAACGGAAATCTTAAACGAAATGGAAAATATGCTCATCGAACTGGAAACCGCTCCAGAAGACAACGACCTTATAAATAATGTCTTCCGGGCACTGCACACTATCAAAGGGTCGGGCAGTATGTTCGGTTTTGATAAAATAGCCGCCTTTGCCCACGAAATTGAGACGCTCTTTGATATGGTTCGATCCAGGAAAACAAAGATAAACAGGCATATCATTGACCTTACCCTTTCCGCCCGTGATTATATTCGGCTGCTTCTGGATAACGCCGACGATGAGAGCTTCGAACCCCAGGAAGGGAAGTATCTGGTTGACTCGATAAGGGCATGTACATGTCCCCCGGAGCCGACGACTGGCGGAAAAGAAAAATCCGCGGGAGCAGGAAGTGCCGTTGTTCAGCCTGCCGTGGATAACATAAATAAGACCTACAGAATTCAATTCAAACCCAACGGAGAAATATTCTTAAGAGGTGTGAATGTATCCCTGGTGCTGGAAGAGCTAAAAGGGTTAGGCAACTGCATTATTTTTGCACATACGGATAATCTGCCCGTGCTGGAAGAGATGAATCCGGAACTGTGTTACACAAATTGGACTATCATTCTTACAACCGGCCGGGGTCTCGATGCAATCAAAGATGTCTTTATTTTCATTGAGGATTACTCGGAAATTAAGATAGAAATTATCGACGAGGGTGAGGGACTCGATGCTGAGGAAGATTACAAAAGAATAGGAGAAATTCTCTACGAACAGGGGCATATAACCGAACAGCAGCTTAACGATATTTTGAGTAAAAAAGAACTTTTCGGCAACATTGCCGTCGAAAAAGGCATAGTGACCGAGGATAAGCTCCAATCGGCCCTCGAAGAGCAGCAGTACGTGAGGGATCTCCGCAAAAAGAGAAAAGATATTTACTCTACGGCGAGCATCCGGGTAAGCAACGAAAAACTTGACAATCTGGTGGACCTGGTGGGCGAGCTTGTAACCCTCCAGGCACGATTGACCCAACGCACAGGAGAGGCGGCCCAAGGCGGTAATTTAATCGACCCCGAACTTGAATCAATATCGGAGAGCTTTGAAAGATTAACTTCCGAACTGCGCGATAACACAATGAACTTGAGAATGGTGCCGCTGGCTGAGACCTTTAAATCGTTTTATCGCCTGGTACGCGACCTTTCTAACGAGCTCGGCAAGGAAATCGATATTGCTACCTACGGTTCCGAAACGGAACTGGATAAGAACATCATCGAATCCCTCAAGGACCCCCTGGTTCATATTATTCGGAACTCGGTGGATCACGGGATTGAGAGCGCGGATGAAAGAACCCGGAAGGGAAAGCCGGTTAAGGGTAAAATAACCCTCGGAGCCGAATATTCGGGCGCCAACGTGCTGATAAAGGTATCCGACGACGGTAAGGGACTTGATGCGGATAAGATAAAGAGGAAAGCGGTTGAGAAGGGTTTGATTTCAAAAGATACGGTCTTGAGTAAACCGGAACTGCTCTCGCTCATTTTTGCACCGGGATTTTCCACGGCTGAAAAAACAACCAGTGTGTCCGGCCGCGGGGTAGGGATGGATGTAGTTAAAAAGAATATTGAGCGCCTGCGGGGATCTATAGAAGTGACATCGGAAGAAAATAAGGGGACCGAGATAATTCTTAAAATTCCACTGACCCTCTCAATAATCGACAGTCTTTTGGTTCAGATTGGGGAAGGGCGTTACATTATAAATCTATCCGTGGTGGAAGAATGTGTGGACTTGACGAAAGATATAGTTAAGGATTCAAAAAACAGAAGCATGGCAATAATCCGCGGCGAGCTTATCCCTTTAATAAACCTGCGAAGAATCTTTAACGTCCATAATCAGAAACCTCAAGTTGAGCAGGTGGTTATTACCTCGGTTGACAACCAGAAAGTCGGGCTCATTGTGGATGAGGTCATCAGCCAGCATCAGACTGTCATCAAGCCTTTAAGCCGGGCATTTAAAGATATTGACGAGATTTCCGGCAGTACCATACTGGGTGACGGCTCAATCGCCCTCATTCTCGATGCCTATAGAATAGCGAAAAAGGTTGAGGAAAGCACATTTAATCGGTTTAGAACTGCTTCTGGAGTTCCGGTGGATACGTTGTAGGAGAACAATAATGGGAGACCCCAGAATATTGATCGTGGATGACAGCAGCTCTTCCAGAAAGCTTATCCATGAAATTGTGGGTACTATAACCCCTGAAATCAGCGAAGCCGGAGACGGAAAAGAGGGCTTTAATCAAGCTCAAAAAACCAAGTTTGATTTAATCATTACGGATATTGATATGCCCCGTATGAACGGGGTTGAACTCTGCCAGCAATTAAAAACGTTTATCCATACCAGGAGCATACCGGTAATTATGGTGAGTAATTTTGATACCGAGTCCGATATAGACCGGGGATTTGAAGCGGGCGCTTCGGCGTATATTTCGAAAAAAGAAGTAGCCGCCACTCTCCTGGAAAAAACCAGAAAAATACTTCAAAAATCTACATTTTTACGGGAAAGGACGGTCCTTGTGGTCGACGATTCCCATGCCATCCGCCGGCTTGTGCGGGAAGGATTATCAAAAGCCGGGTTCAAAGTTATTACGGCGAAGGATGGAAAAGAGGCGCTGTTTTATGCCACGCGCAACTCAGTAGATCTTATCTTAAGCGATATAAATATGCCGGAAATGGGTGGTATGGAATTCTGCGAAAAGATTCACGGGATACACGATCTATCGGCGATACCATTTATAGTTATGAGTACTATAAACGAGCGGAGCCGGATGGTCAGGATACTGGAACTCGGCGCCGATGCGTATATTGTCAAACCTTTCAACATAGATCAACTGGTAATTCTCGTCGAAAAGTTTGTCTCCGATCAGTATTTGATTCTCCTCCAGGAAAAGAAACATCTTAATATGGAGCAGAAGCTGCTACTGGATAGTATCGCCAGCCTGGTTTCCGCCCTTGAAGCGCGGGATGCATATACCAGGGGGCACTCGGAAGCTGTGGCGGAAATTATTTCCCATATGGCTGAACTGGCGGGCGCGGGAAGCAAGGAGATTGAGACAATACGCATCAGCGGCAGGCTGCATGACATCGGTAAAATCGGTGTCAGGGACAGCGTTTTGTTAAAACCCGGCGCATTAACCAATGAAGAGTTTGACGAGGTGAAAAGGCACCCGGTTATCGGCGCTAATATCCTGCACGCCATCCCCAGCCTGAATCAGGTAAAGAAGATCGTTCTGTACCACCATGAACGGTTTGACGGCAAAGGCTATCCAGAAGGACTTAAAGGTGATGACATCCCAAAGTGGGCGCGGATGACCTCTGTCGCGGATACCTACCATGCTCTTATCAGCGACCGGCCTTACCGGAACGGACTGCCGCAGGAGAAAGCTCTGCAGATTATCACCGATGGTAAGGGTTCGCAATTCTGCCCGGAGTATGTTGACTTATTTCTTGAATGGATTAAAGTAAAGGAAAATAAACTGCTGGCTGTGTAGAGGGATACCTCCGATGATTAAAGTCATGATCGTTGACGACAGCGCCGTTGTACGGCAGACCCTAAGCGACATTCTGTCTTCCGACGCCGGGATTGAGGTAGTGGCCACCGCATCGGATCCGGTCATCGCTGCTAAAAAGCTCGAAAAGATCAGGCCGGATGTAATAATCCTGGACATCGAAATGCCCAGGATGGATGGCTTGACCTTCCTCAGAACTCTAATGAAGGAGCACCCTCTGCCGGTGATCATCTGCTCAAGTAAGGCGGAAGACGGCTCCATCAATGCGATTCACGCCCTTGAGTACGGCGCAGTGGATATTATCCAGAAACCCAAACTGGGTACCAAGGTTTTCCTCGAAGAATCCAAGGTTTTGGTTTGCGATGCGGTCAAGGCCGCGAAGCTTGCAACCACAAAAACCGTTGCACCGTCACATCGAATAGAGATCGCGGAAAAACTGACGGCCGATGTAATCCTGTCAAAACCCAAAGGGAATTTGGCGATAGAAACAACGGAAAAGGTTGTGGTGGTCGGTGCTTCCACCGGGGGAACGGAGGCGCTGCGGGTTTTTCTTGAAGCAATGCCGATGGATGCTCCGGGCATCGTTGTTGTACAGCATATGCCGGAACATTTTACCGCGGCATTTTCCAAACGTCTCGACAGTATTTGCGAAATAACCGTCAAGGAGGCGGAGAATAACGATTCAGTATTACGGGGCAGGGCTCTTATCGCACCGGGAAACAGGCATACACTTTTAAAACGGAGCGGGGCCAGGTATTATGTCGAAGTAAAAGACGGACCACTTGTGAGCCGGCATCGCCCCTCCGTTGATGTGCTGTTCAGATCCGCAGCCCGTTATGCCGGTAAAAACGCCATCGGGGTAATAATGACCGGCATGGGTGATGACGGTGCGAGAGGCATGCTGGAGATGAAAGAATCCGGAAGCTTTAACATTGCCCAGGATGAAAAAACGAGTATTGTCTTCGGAATGCCCAATGAAGCCATCAAACGCGGCGGGGTTGATGCGGTGCATCCTCTCGATAAGATAACGACGGCAGTTTTGGAAAAGTTATAAATAAGTTCTTATCGTATGATGGACAACCGCAATAAACAAAAACAGTCGGCGCTGCTTGTTATCGATATTCAGAATGATTTCTGCCCCGGGGGAAATCTTGCTGTCCATGCGGGTGATACGGTTATCCCGGTTATCAATGCAGTTATGCCGCTTTTCCCGCTGGTTATTGCAACCAAAGATTGGCATCCTGTTAATCATGTTTCTTTCGTCGCCCGGCATCCCGGTAAAAAAGTATTCGAGCTTATCCTTTTCCAGGGTATCCCGCAGGTTCTCTGGCCTTCTCACTGTGTACAGGGAACCGGAGGAGCCGATTTTCATAAGAATCTCGATCTTCGTTTTATCAACCTTGTCCTTCACAAGGGGACACGGGTGGATCTCGATTCCTATTCGGCCTTTTTCGAGAACGATAAAAAAACATCTACCGGACTTGAGTATTATTTAAAAGGCTTGGAGATTGAAAATGTCTACCTGGCCGGACTGGCGCTGGATGTCTGCGTTTTTTATTCGGCGGTAGATGCCGTAACGCTTGGATTTAATACTTTTGTCATAAGGGATGCCTCAAAGGGAGTTGATGTTCCCGCAGGAAACCTTGAAAAGACTGTACGGGATATGGAAAACATGGGTATCAATTTTATAGATTCCGGGGAACTTACTATATGAACATTTATCAGTCAGCTTTATTTACCGACCTCTACGAGCTTACCATGATGCAGGGCTATTTGCTTGAGGAGAAAAACGGGGAGGCGGTCTTCGATATGTTTTTCCGAAGCCAGCCTTTTCAGGGCGGGTTTTCGGTTTTTGCAGGTTTGGATCCACTCCTTGACCGGATAGAACAGATACAATTCGATACTGAAGACATTGAATATTTGGACAGCCTGGGTATATTTAAAACAAAGTTTCTGGATTATCTTAAAACTTTTCGTTTTCAGGGTGAAGTATGGGCCATGAAAGAGGGCAGCATAGTGTTCCCAAATGAACCGATTATCCGGGTTCATGGAACATTTATCGAAACCCAGCTTCTCGAGAGCATACTTTTAAATATAGTTAACTTCCAAACCTTAATTGCAACGAAGGCGGCCAGGGTTTACATTGCATCAAATGAAGGCACGGTGCTCGAATTCGGCCTTAGAAGGGCCCATGGAATCGACGGCGCCCTTTCAGCCACGCGGGCGGCTTTCATAGGCGGAGCCGCGGCCACCTCAAATACCCTGGCAGGTAAACTGTATGATATTCCGGTAAAAGGTACCATGGCGCACTCCTGGATTATGGCTTTTGCGAACGAGGAGGAAGCCTTCAGGAAGTATGCTGAAATTTACCCGGAAAACGTCATACTTCTTATTGATACCTACGATACGCTGGCCACAGGCATTAATAATGCAATAAAAGTCGGAAGAATGCTGCAAGGGCAGGGAAAGCCTTTCGGAGTGCGGCTGGACAGTGGGGATCTCCAGTACCTTAGTACGGAAGTGCGGAAAAAGCTGGATGAAGCGGGGCTGACAGGCGCAAAAATCACCGTTTCCAACGAGTTGAATGAAGAAATTATTCACCAACTGGTAACGGAGCAATCACCCATCGACATTTGGGGTGTCGGGACACATTTGGTAACAGGGGGAAGCCAGGCTTCACTGACCGGGGTGTATAAACTCGCCGCTAAAAATGAGAACGGGACGCTCGTGCCGGTTATAAAAATATCAAATAACCCGGAAAAAACGACCAATCCCGGTGTAAAACAGGTATACCGTTTTATCAACCACGGTGGTTCACCCATAGCCGACCTCATTGCCCTGGAGAATGAAGAAATTCAAATCGGCGGAGCTTATACTTTTTATCATCCATCCGTTGACGTCAGCAAATTTACCCTATCCGAATACACAGACGCGAGACCGCTGCTTGAAAAACAGATGGAAGGTGGAAGAAGAAAAAACGCTCCCCTCTCCCTTAGAGCTATTCGTGATCACACATTACATGGTTTGTCGGCTTTGAACCGGACTTATAAACGGATAATAAATCCCCACATTTACAAGGTATCCATAAGTAAAAGATTAAAGGAAATGAAAACAGGCCTCATCCGGCAATACAATCATAAAAAGTAAAAATGAATGTTACTACCCAATATACGTGCCCTATCGTCTCGCCCTCGAAGGGGGCTAGAAATCGATGAAAGATCTGCCCAGCCAGTACTCAATATCAACATAATTTTTCGGGTCCTTCAAGAGCCAGATAGTATCCCTGGCTTCGAATGCGATTTCACCGAACCCGGCGTAAGGATAGATAGAAAGAAACTTGCGCCCCTTAAAAACCAGGGTATTAGTGTCTTTTTTAAACACGGGGAGGATGGCGACTTTGCCTTTCAGGCAGTCAAAATATCCCACCTTCCAGGGACATAGAAACGATTGGGATTTTTCGTTTAATACCACTAGAAAAAGGCACCGGCAATTTTTCATTATTTTCTTGATTCTGTGGAGCCCTTTTTCCTTCTCCGTAGAAAAATCGGAATCTTGAATCACGCAGCAGTCCAGATAAATTGAAAAACCGAGGGATTCCAATTCCTTGTTAATTCGGTACAGCAGTTTCAGGTGGAGATTAGGATGTATAAGAAAAATATCATATCTTTTATTGGTCTCAGGGTTATCGATGGAATCTTTGAAATCTTTCAATTCCTTCTGTGTTATTTTGGGATATTTTTTTTCAAGATCTTTTACGGTCAGCAGTGTCATACTGCTCTATTATAATACAGATACCGCTTAACTGTAATACCTTTTTCTTCTATTTTGACGAACGACTGGACAGCAACAATGAAGAACTACGAGCTTACGCTCGTAGTTCTTCGTTCCGTATGGTACGGCCTTCGGCCGATTGTAGCATCGCCGCATACTATAGGCATTAACCTATAGTATGCGGCGATGGACGGAATCAAATGCCTTGTTTAAAACACATTTTCAAAACAGAATCAAGGCGGTGAAAATCTTCTCTTTTACTCCATCTTCCAAGGGAAATGCGTAAGGATTTCTCAGCCCGTTCCAATGGTCTTCCCATGGCCAGTAATACACCGGAAGGGCCGGTTGCTTTAACGGTACACGCGGAGAACCGGCTTATACATATGCTCTTTTGGTTTAGTGTAAATAGAAGGTTTTCCATATCATTAACCCACGGCAGACTTACACAGAGAATTCCTGGCGCCGCGTTTTCGGGAGATTCAAGTATACACGGGTAGGAAGAGTTTGTAAGAATTGAGATACCCTCTCTGGATAAAACCGAAATATACAGGCTCTCTTCCTGGAATCTTTTTTTGATAATATCGATTGATGCAGAAAGAGCTGCTATTCCCGGAGTATTTTCAGTCCCGGGGAAAAGCCCATCTTCCTGATTGCCGCCGTACCTGAAGGGTGTAAGACTGATAGAATTTCCCCTGAATAACAGGCCTACCCCTTTGGGCGCATAAAGTTTATGACTGCTGATTGCAAACATACTACAATAGGGAACCCACCTGGACGGCGGCATACGCAGGGCTGCCTGTACCCCGTCGGCGAATACGATGGCATCATAATTTTTCAGTATGCTTAAAATATCATGAATCGGCTGGCATGAACCGGTTTCATGGTTTACAGGTGATAAAATAAGAAGTATCTTGCCGAATTTTTTTACAGTTTTTTCAAGCTGCTCGCACAGTAGACCGCCATTTCTATCGACACCGAGAGTTACCATGCCGGGAGCTTTG
The DNA here is from genome assembly GCA_040752435.1 of Spirochaetota bacterium. Classification (GTDB taxonomy): domain Bacteria; phylum Spirochaetota; class Spirochaetia; order SPDA01; family JBFMGN01; genus JBFMGN01. The sequence continues at coordinate 1,538 of JBFMGN010000062.1, read as the reverse complement.
GCCGGGCTTCCGACATCCGTGTCTCGCCCGGCACTCGTACATCCCTGTACTGCGCCTTTTTTTTCGGAAAGCAGCCCTTGGGCAGTATTCAGAACCGCCTGATGTTCGATTTCGGTAGTTACGATTACGCGATCTGGTTCTCTTGCAGTAATCCCGTATATCCCCGCATGGATAGCCTCAGATCCGCTTCCACAGAACAGAAGGTTATCGGGCTTAACACCAAAATAACTGCCAATATTTTTTCTTGCAGTTTCCATGGATTCCCAGGCTTTCACGCCTGCGCTGTGCAGGCTGGAAGGATTACCCCAAATATTCCTGCAGATTCTTTCAAAAGCTCCCAGTGTTGCGGGCTCTACCGGTGTTGTGGCATTATAGTCGAGGTACACGGACCGAACCGGGTTAAATTCAACACCGGAGGTGAGGAGTTTTTTTTGGAATTCACATTTGCACGCCATTCTAGTAGTATAATCACTATTTTGAAGGAACGTTAACCCGTTAGTTGAATCGGATTGAATGGGAACCAACCTATAAGGAAATAGAGGTTCCCTGAAATAATGTTTGACAGGCTGCCTTATTAGCTATAATGCTTTAGTTATAGGAGACATAATGGCTGTAACCCTGGTAAAACTTTCCGGATATCTTAGTAATAAAGGCATACCCCATAAAGTTCACACTGATAGATCGTTTATTTCGGTCGAATATAAGACTGATCATTATCAGGATGAGAACAGTAAAAAAATCCTCTATATGGAAATCATCCTGGAAGAGGAGGGTAGATTTTTAAGTCTTGTTGTCCCGCGTTGTTACAACTATTTACAGGCCCAACATAAAGATATGCTGTTAAAGACCCTCCTCCTTGTAAGTTTAATAACTAAACTGATTCAATTCGAATACGACCGGATGAGCGGGTATATACGGTCTGTTATCGAAATTCCGGTTGAGGATGGAGAGGTAACCGAGAAACAGCTTATGCGTTGTTTTCATAGCCTGGTAGATCAAATCGATGAATATCATCATTTAATAGTCACAGCCACTGAAAAGGGCATACTTCCCCTTCCAGGTGAGCAGTACGAAGATATGAAGCCCGTGTTCAAAGAGATGTTTTCGGATTTTCTGGATTTTGTTAAACAAGAAAAAAACGGATAAAACCCAATTCCGAAAGAAAATGGCCGACTTTTTTTATGATATACACTTGAGGTTCTTTAAAAAAAGAGTAAGCCGCGGAATCACACGGAAGGACGCGGAAGGCCGCAACCATTCATATTTTTTCCGTCCCCTTCGAGGACTACCCCATATGCTTGCCATAGCTTCTCGCCCTCGAAGGGGGCTACCCTATATGCTTACCCTTGCTTATCGTCCCGTCGGTGATAAATGTTTTTCCGCGGGTTCCGTGGCTAATTTCCCCTGATTTTTGAAATGGGCTCACTTATCTAAATTTACGCATTTATATAGATTTCGGCAGTGGGTATTTCGGTTAGAAGTGTGTGTACTTCCTTTTCAATGAAAAGATCCACAATATCAGGATCAAACTGCATTCC
>JBFMGN010000619.1:0-2873 GCA_040752435.1 Spirochaetota bacterium | reverse complement strand
ACTGAAAAGAAGCCCGAAAGCAGAAAACCTCCAATAGAGTACAGGATATTTTCTGTGATTGCTTATGCAACCGCAGGCGCTTTCCTGCATAAAACCATCGGCAGCGCCTTTTACAGCTTCTATGCCCTCCTCAAGATCATAAGCGGGCAGGGGTTTGAGGTCCTCAATGATGCTACACGTGATGTGGCTTTGGCCCCATACACCCAGGGATATTTTCCGTTCTCGTGGACGTCCATGCTCTCCCTGGTTTTCATCCTGTTGATTGGCTTTATATTTCGGAACTTGGCTATTTATGTGGTCGCTCAATTTGTTTTGCCGGTAGCCTTGCCAGCGGATCGAGAAAAGGCCCGGAAGCGATTCGAAATGTTCATTAATGGAGAGCATGGCGCAGCAACTTTTGTGAAAGAGGGAAAACTGATTGAAAGACACAAAGAAATCGAGAGCACCAAACCGGGCGTGGTACTTGTTGATCTAAGCAGCGCGGTAGTATTAGCCCAACATGAGCAAACCGAATCATGGAACCTGGCTGACCATGAGGATGATCTTGGCGGAAGGGAGTACTCAAAAGTTATTGATGGAGTGCAAAATCTGATGATTTTGCGCCAAAGTCGGAGGACTTTGGTGCCCTCAACTAACAACTTTTTAGCGCGCTCTGGCGGAACCGGGCGACAAACCTTCACTTCGAAGGAAAGCAAAAAAAGCACTCCCTTTGTGGAGACGAAAGGCCCGGGCCTGGTTTTTACTGAGAAGGGACAAAAGATTTTCAACGTTCTGGATCTCAGGAGACAGACGCGATCCAAGGATAACGTAGAAGCCTACACACGGAACGGGATAAAAATAACGACGCGTATCTCCGTCTCGTTTAGCCTGAGCGATGAGCCGGAAATCATCCCAGTAGGCTATGTGGATCTTCCCGGTGGAACTGAACTCCGCTGGCTGAGTCTGGAAGAGACCGATACGTCATTGACAATCAAGCAGTCATTCCCGCTGGAGCCTCCTGATATGGCTGAGTTAGGAGAGTATACGCGGGATAAATCAGGGGATTATACGCCGCCAGAGTATACAAGAACGAGCGTGTCATCGCCTTACAAATTCTATGAAAGACGTGTTTTTGATGCTGCGTTTTCACGCGCAAGGTCAATAAAGACCGGGGAATTCATCCCCTGGTATGACGCGCCACTGGAAATTGCGGTTGATATTTTCCGCAAGGAGCTTCTATCTATTCCGTATGATGATCTGTATCCCGCCTTGGATGTACAGAGAATTGCAACGGCGAGGTCAAACGGCAAAAAGGATGCGGCCGAGCCCAGGGGGGCGGCTATAAAAGAACTAAAAGAGGCATTCGCGCGTAAGGTCAAGATCAAGGGTATAGTGTTATTCCAATGGCTGGAAAGGAGAGACCGCCTTAACTTTCGCCACGGCGAGGTTGTCAGGACAGATCTGGTATCCAGACATCCGGTCATATCCCTTTCGCGTCACAGGTTTAATTCCTTGCGCAGTGTGGGGGTGGTTGTCAAATCTGCCAGCATCGGTGATCTGCAGCCCGTCAATCCCGATATCAAAAAAGAACTTCTCAAGAGATGGATGGCAAAGTGGCAAAAAGAAGTTGACTATATCAATGCCGAGTATGACCTTGAAGCGGTCCGCATCCGCAACCGCGCTCGGGCACGGATACAACAGGAAATGACCTATCTACTCTCCAGCATTTTCCAAGGCTCGCATACGGACGAGGCCCTCGCCCTGCGTGTCTTTCAGGCCTTGGAATCGGCTGCGACCAACCCGGCTGCTAACAGCGATATTTCCCCCAAGGAAATCGTTACCATGTTGGACAGCCTGCATAAATGGCTCTTGATCGAGCGGAAGGACGCTTTGGGCAAAGGGCCGGATTTGCAGGAGAATAAGAAATGAGCAATGTCATGGCAGAAACAAAGTCTCTGTTTGGGCAGCTTTTAGAGCGGTTTCTCGATGATAAGAACCGGTTCTGGAGGTTTTGGCTGGCGCTTGCTTTTGTAGCTTTTTCGGCATCGCTCGGATTCATTCTGGAGAGGTCAATACTTGCCTTTTTAGGTTACGGCCTGCTGCCGTTATCCATTTTGCTGGTTGTGCTCATACGGGGGAGCCTCTATCTACAGGATATCTATGAAATTGAGGATTTTGACGTCACTCTCAACTATTTGCTGAGCAGCTTATTCGACCTGGGTACTGTGACTCTGAAAATTTCCGGCGGCAAGAAGGTATTAAAGGCCGGCAAAGTCAACACGCTCGACAAAATCGGCGGACCAGGGACAATCAGTATCGAGCCGGGCAACGCAGTTGTGCTGGAGACCCTTTTAATGCCTACCAAAATCCTGGGCGCGGGTGAGCATAAAATTTCGCGAAATGAAATCATCAAGGACATCATTGGACTGGAAGAATATTATGACAAAATCTCTGAGATCGTCGTTTCGACCCAAGACGGTATTGATGTAAAGATCAGCAACGTTGAATTCAGGTTTCGTATCGATCATGTAAAGCATGAAGAGGGGTTGAGATCCCTGAAGAATCCATATCCCTTTTCGGTCCAGGCTGTTCGGAAACTTGCGTATGACAGAACGGTTGGCGACAAGGGTATTACCCCCTGGCCGGAGGCAGTCCCGGGGATTGTCAAAGGAATCATCTCGGAACACATTTCTAACCGAACACTGGATATGCTGACCTCTCCCAACATTCTTGAACTGCATCCTCTGGACGATCTGAGGCGAAGCTTTGACCTGCCTCAAAACCGCGAGAAATCCAAAGGGATGGGCACCAATTTGTTATGGGTCAATATCGGCGATTTTTCGGTGGTCTCAGAGGATGTTGACAAACAACTCTTCGGTGTTTGGGCGGCCAGG
>JBFMGN010000618.1:0-2877 GCA_040752435.1 Spirochaetota bacterium | reverse complement strand
GAAAGGCGTGCAATTGATCCGTCGTTATGGATTGTATTCATCCCGGACCAAGGGTTCCTGGGAAGACATGCCGCATGTTGCCGAACGTGCCCCGCGGCCGGGTGGAAGACGGAACACACGGAAAGTGAAGGATCCGATACCCCTGCCGATTTTGATCCCTTCTCGGATACCGACCCGGTAGATTCACAGACGTATAAACGGGCTTGGGCACGGGGTATCAGCGCTGCGAGTCTCGCGCTGATATTGCGAAGGTCTACGAGGCGGATCCTTTTAAATGTCCGAAATGCGGATCTGAAATGAAGGTTATTGCCGTTATTCAAGAGTCGGAAGAGATTAAGCGCATCCTTCGCCATTTGGTAAAAATCTGTCGATCACCGCCAGGTCTCGATCTTGCCTCCCTGAACTAATCTATTCTCACCCAGATCTCAGTCGACGGGTGTGGTCTGTCCTTTTCCCGGCAACTTAGCGCACTTTTGTTCCTATTTTAGCGATATTGACCAGGTTGTGCGGTTATGGGGGACAATGGGGCTTACCGTTTCGCTCCCGCACGGCGATTCTTACCGGTTTTTGGCTGCATGTTCACTTTTTTCTGCTTTGCGTCTTGCCGTCCTGGATTATTTTTCCTATCATTCATTTACTATCAAGTTCTGCGGGAGGATTATGAAAACATTATTAATAACTTTCTGTTTAATAACAGCAGGGTGTTCAAGCCAGACAATTTTTTTGGGTCCTATCACGCCTATCAGGCCTATGAACGCTCCCGACCAGCGTAAGATTCTACGCCTCCAAAGTGTAAATGTAGCGCCCCCGATTCTAAAAATACAGGCAGTCGACCAGTCCTTCACATTGAGTGATCAACCTTATAATGGCTCGCCGTTTTATTTGAACGACGACGAAAACACACCAATTTCAGAATTTCCACCAGGACCTTTAACGATGAAACACATTGAGAACCAAAAGTGGATCGAAAAAAATCTGACCGGTAGAAAAGATGTCCTTATTTTTCTGAGCACACGACAAGAGCCATTGTATGGCAAGCTTGCGATTTTTCCGGCTAAAGACGCGCACCATACAAATAAGAATGTCACAGTAACAATTACTATTGATAATAAATCCATAGATCAGACGAAACAACATTCGGCAGGGGTTGCAACAGGAGCGTATAAGCATTTCCCCACTACATGGGTTCAATGGGCCCTTTGGTTTTCTGAAAAACCACAATGATTGATACTGGTCAACAGAATGTCCCAGTTTGGGGCTTCCGATGCAAGAGTATTTCCTCTCTCATGGATTTCTAATTGGCAGGGAATGTGAGCGATTTATCAAGACACCAATATTGGTAAAGAGATACGTGGAATCTATAAGATTCCATGAGAAATCCAGGGGTGTTGCTGTATTCAAACCACTGGAAAGGTTCAGCGATTCAGAAAAACCTGATTCTGTCTCTGATACTTAGCGTCTCGTAAGCCTTAAATCCCCGGATTTGGCTCCATGATTACCCAAAAGCCATCCGTGACAGGGTTGCTCCTAAGACGAAAAAGGAAATAAGACAGACCTACATCAAGTCCCGGTCGGGGGGTGTGGTCTGACCTTTTCCCGGTGCTTTTGGTTACCTGGCCGGGCAGTCTTTTCTGGCATCTAAAGTTTTTTAAAGATTATTTACCGGCCTCTTTTAGTCTCTCAAAGCGTTCAAGTATCGAAAGATGCTGGGTACAGGCGGATTCACATTGCCTGCACTCAGTACAAGCCTTAAGTTCATCAATGCTTGTATCCCAATGCCATTTCAATCTATTGGCAGCCGTCCCACCGCCCTCCAGCACAAGGTGATTATACGCATCCATAAACTTCCAGACGGGAATCCCCTCCGGGCAGACATTACAGTACATGCAGGTTGTACATAGATCATTATACTCACCCTTCACCCTGTCTCTGATTGCGGCCACCTGCTGCTCCGCATAAGGGATATAATTTTCTACCGCCGTTACCGCGGCCTCTACATCCATCTCATTCCTTAAACCGACAATGGCTGCACTTATTCTTTTATCAGCCATAAGAAAATGAAGCGCGGCCTCTACCATACTCTGTTCCGGCCTTTCCTTAATGAAGCTGAAAGCCTTTTCATTGTTGACAATCAAACCTCCCCCGAGGGGGTTCATAACAACCACCCCCATGTTTTTTTCATGGGCGGCGGTTATTCCCTCTTCCCGGTACGGGAAATTGACGGCCGAATAACCGAGTGTCACGCCCTCGAAATGCCCTTCTTCTATAATCTTACGGATATCAGGCCCCGGAAGATGGGTTGAAAAGACAACATGCTTGATAAGTCCTTCGTCTTTGGCTCTCTTAAGTTCCTCGATAGCGCCGCCTGCTTTTCTGTCGGCCCAGTCTTTCAAAGTCATGATACACCACGAATGCAGGAAATCGATTGATTCAACATTAAGCCGCTTAAGGGATTTTTCGAGATCCTTACGCAGATCAGAGGCTCTGTGCTTGCTGGATTTCGTAGAAATGAAAAAAGGCTTCTTTGTTTTTTTCATTTCCCGGACCGCATGTCCCATTATGATTTCGGATTTATCATTACAGTATCCCGGAGCCGTATCAAAATAATTTACGCCTTTCCCAAAAGCCCGTAAGACGGTTTTTACAGACTTATCGATATTTCCCGGCTCTTCAAATCTCATCCCGCCAAAGCCAAGGAAAGAAACATTAATACCTGTTTTCCCATAAACTCTGTATTCCATAACCACCTACTCCCAAAATCCAGCCCAATAACCTAATTGAAGAATCTGAAAGAGTCAAGAACACTCCCAAGTAAACGCGCCTTCCTTCTTGTAATCCTGACTATAAATATCTATAATTGGCTTTAAAAAAGTCGAC
>JBFMGN010000617.1:0-2878 GCA_040752435.1 Spirochaetota bacterium | reverse complement strand
TCTACAGCCGGAGACTATGCGGTTCCTCTCGAATGCGTACGCCTGAGTCCCTCGGCCTCCAATAATCAGCCCTGGCGGGTATTCAAGGAAAAAGATAGAAACACTTTTCATTTTTATCTGAAACGGACAAAAGGGTATGATAAAGTAAACAGTGAAATTCAACTACAGGAAATAGATATGGGTATTGCGATGGCACATTTTGAGCTTTCCGCCCGGGAAACAGGTATCTCCGGGGAATGGAATACCATCGAACCTGCCATGTTTTTTGAAGATATGGAATATATAGTAAGTTGGAAAGGAGAATAACTATGATTGATGAAAGACGAAGGTTCCCCAGATTTCAAATTGATCAATTAATTCAACTATCATACGAAAGAGAATCTTTTGTAGCGGCAAAGGGTGTTAATATAAGCGAAGGGGGAATTCTCTGTATTACAGATGCCCCTGTTGATATATACTCACGCGTTTTCCTTATGCTTACGCTGGTCTTTAAAGAAAGATCCGAAGAAAAAGCCAATGAGATTACCTGTGAAGGGATAGTAAACAGGTGCGATCCTGAAGGTGACATTTATTATGTCGGAATCCAATTTACCGATCTACAAGAGAATGAAAAACGGATTTTAAAAAAGTATATCGATTTTTTAGAGGGCTCAGTCTAAACGTTCTGAGCTGAATGGTTTATAAATTAACCTGATACAAAACTTAATGCACCACGAGCCGGTTTCGCCGCATCAAAGAGGAAAATGATGTATTCCTTAAATATTGGAGGAACAAAATGGAAGACAGCCTAATTTCCAGGGTTGGCAGAAAAGTTTTTTTCCTTTTTCCCAACCAGTTTATTACAAATATCGTAATGGAGGCGGTGATTAAACACGAGTATGAGGCATATTCGGTTTTTGACCATATACGACTTTCAAAGTTATTACAGGAATATAATACCGCGCTGCTTTTTATCTGCATCGACTTGAGAGAAGATATCGATTGGGAGAATTATGTTCTCTCTTTGATCAATAACGAAAAAACGAAATCAGTAAAATTCATCTTGATGTCCGAACACATTCTCCGGGAAAAAATGAAAGGCCTGTTTGAGGAGATCGCTTCTTTCTGTGAATTTGTCAACCTTGGATCTTCCAACAGTCTGGATACCATCTTGGGTTTTTTCGAAAAATATCAAGCCAGGGGTCAAAGGAAATATGTACGCTATGGCGGCTATGGCGAAATAAGTGCACGTTTTAAATTCCTTTATAGGGGTAATGATTATACAGGCGTTGTTCACGATATCAGTACAGTGGCAATGTCATGCTCCTTTGACATGGAGTTTAATTTTGATATAAATACAAGGATCCCCGATATTCAATTGATATTGGGAGACGAAATTTTAACTATTTCCGGGAGAATATCAGTTAAACGTCAATTAGGGCACAATAATATTTTTGTAGTGATGTTCGATCGGAACATTACGGATGAAATCGGATTTAAACTTCGGGATTTTATTCATAGATCGTTGCAATCCAACATGGATAAAAACCTGGCCAGTTTATAAAATCAGCAGCCTGAATTATGAAAGAAAATAGTAGAGATAGGGGTGTATTGTATCTGATTCCGACGACTTTGGGTGATATCGATCCAAATCCAGTAACGGTTCCCTTGCTTAAAGACCTGCTCAATACGATTGAGATATATTTAGTCGAGAATGAAAAAAAAGCAAGGAAATTTTTGCACTTGCTTGGAATACAAAAAAATATAAATGAGCTTACATTCCATGTATTAAATAAACATACCGACCCCCGAGACTATGATTACTTTATGGAAAGTATAGATAAAGGGAAGAATATCGGGATTATTCCTAATGCAGGTTGTCCGGGGATCGCCGACCCGGGTGCGGAAATTGTCGCCCTGGCACACCGAAAGAATATCCGGGTGTCCCCTGTAATCGGCGCTTCCTCAATTATCCTTTCACTTATGGCGTCCGGTTTCAACGGCCAGAATTTTACATTCCACGGTTACCTTCCAATTAACAGAAAAGAAAGGTGCACTAAAATTCTGGAGTTAGAAAAAGCCGCCTATCTGAAAAATCAAACACAAATATTTATGGAAACACCCTACAGAAACAGGCAGTTATTCCAGGATATCATTTCAAACTGCCGGGATACTACAAAACTCTGCCTCGCGGTTAATCTCTCCCTAACAGGGGAGGTCATCGAAACAAGGACAGTCGACGAATGGAAAAGGGAAAATCCAGCTCTCCACAAGCTGCCCGCTGTATTTCTGTTGTATAAGTAACTTAAGTGAATTTATCTTTCAAAAGATTTATGGACAGGAAAAGTATTGTTAAGTAGAGTTACTTAAAGGATTTAACTTAAATGAGGTCGATACCCCTTGCCGTCCTTTCAACCTTCATGCTGCTATGCCCGGCTTCCGCTCTTTGCGACCAGAGCGCAACCTTTAAGGATACTGCTAAGTATTACGTTACCGAAGGGAACCTCAATCTGCCCATTCCCATCGATCTTCTATCGGACATAGTGGGAGATTTTAACAGTTACCAGAAGTGGGCTTTGAAAGGATTGGATGGCAGCGATCCGGTCTCAAAAGAATTTATCTTTCTTTTTAAGGACATTCAATTTATCCCATCTACCGGGTTTTTTGAGTTTTTCTATAATGTTAATCTGCCCTGGCCTTTCGCAAGCAGCGGAAATATAATCCGCTTCCAGGTGCAGAATAATCAGTATGACCCCCAGACAAAAGAGAGGGTTATCCGGCTGATGATGAATGATACATCCTTATTCGTTAAGGATGTATCCATCAATTTTGAATTAAAAAACAATTCCGGTCACAGCTCCATTGATTACTCATTTAAGGTCAAGTTCACCTGGATTAT
>JBFMGN010000616.1:0-2882 GCA_040752435.1 Spirochaetota bacterium | reverse complement strand
AGCCCGCGAACCCGAGGCCTGCAAAAAGTGCCATACGGGCCCGGCCGGTTATCATGACGAAATGTATGCCTCTTCGCTCCACGGAACGATCTATGCGGCCGATAAAAACCTTAGCCGGGCCCCCACCTGCGCCAGTTGCCACATGTACGGGGGAACCCATAACAGCAGTTTCGGAATCATTTCTGACTCATGGGGAAATGCAGTCGATAAGAAGGGCAACCCTCTTTCTGAAAAAGAGCAGAAGAATATCCGGAAACAGATGGCCGAGCGGGTCTGCTACCAGTGTCACATTAAATCCTTGACGGAAGAAAGATTTGAGCTGGCTGACCGGGTCAAAGAAGAGGCCAGGAAAGTGTTAGCCGAAGCGGAAAAAGTCATCCGGGATTTGGAGGCTGATCGGATTCTTCCCCAAGGGGTGATTCTCGGAAAGAGCCAGCTCTATCAAGGGACGACTCGTATCGAGGCTCTCTATTACCGCATGTTTCGGCTGCATAATCCCTACACCTGGAAGGGAGCTTATCATTTCTCGGCAGATTTCGCTCATTGGTACGGCTGGGCTCATTTACAGATGTCCCTTATTGAGATAAAAGAGGAAGCCCGGAAATTAAGGGAAATAGCCAAACGCCATAAATAATCTTGGCGAGGGATTGAATCCATCTGTCCCGGCCTGTAAGGCGCGGCTGGCCTGACCAAACCATTCCCTCCATTTCATCGTTTTATCAGGCGGCGGAACACTCCATCCGGTTTGGGGACATAAAAAAATAGCATGGCCATTTAGGGGGGGCACGCACTTGTCTTGCGCTTTCATTTATCCAGCACTTCCCTCACCTTTCTTAACAGAAGTTCTACAGTAAAAGGTTTCTGGATGTAATTCATTCCCTTTTCCAGTATACCCCGATGGGCGATGGTGTCGTCGGTATAGCCTGACATATAGAGAACCCTTGTTTCCGGATGGTGGACTTTCAGACGATTAGCCAGCTCCCGGCCATCCATTCCGGGCATCACTACATCGGTCAACATCAGGTGAATCGGCTTACCGTGCTTCTCACCGAGGAGTAAAGCTTCGTTCCCTTGAGTCGCTATCAACAGTTTATACCCCTGTTTCTCCAAAATCCGGACGGCCAACTTGCGCACCTCTTCATTGTCTTCCACAATAAGGATCGTCTCATTCCCCGCAGGGAGCTCTTCCGGCACAGCTTTTTTCCCTATCTCCTCCACGGGTTCATCAACGCGGGGAAGGTAAATCTTGAAGGTGGTGCCTCTTCCCAATTCACTGTAGACCCAGATGTTTCCGCCGCTCTGTTTCACAATCCCATAAACGGTTGATAACCCCAATCCCGTTCCCTTTCCCTTCTCTTTGGTGGTGAAAAATGGCTCGAAAATGCGCTCTTTCACCTCCGGAGTCATCCCCACCCCCGTATCGCTCACCGAGAGCATCACATAACGCCCCGGAATTACCGCCACATGCCTGCGGGCATACTCTTCATCCAAAGCCGCGTTGGCTGTTTCGATGGTTAATTTTCCCCCTGAGACCATGGCGTCCCTGGCGTTGATGGCCAGATTCATAACCACCTGCTCGATCTGGCCGGGATCCACTTTTACGCTCCCCAGATCTTCGGTCAAGTGCGTCACCAGTTCCACGTCTTCGCGAATCATCCGGCGCAACATTTTATCCAGATCCGTTAAGACGGCATTCAGATCGACAACTTTTGCCTCCAGAACCTGGCGGCGGCTGAAAGCCAGAAGCTGGCGGGTGAGCCCTGCAGCCTTATCCGCAGCGTTCTGAATCTCATCAATGTTTCCTTTTAAGGGGTCCTCTTCTTTCAGCTCCATCATGGAAAGCTCGCTATAACCTTTTATGATAGTAAGAAGGTTGTTAAAGTCATGAGCGACGCCCCCGGCCAGTTGGCCGATGGCCTCCATCTTCTGGGATTGGCGAAGCTGCGCTTCGAGGATTGCCCTTTCCTTCTCAGCCTGGATATGTTCCGTATAAAGCTGGGCATTGGCGATGGCCCCGGCGATCTGGGAACCGATTCGCTCGGCGAGTCTTATATCCTCGTCCGTATAAGCAAAGGGCTTATAAGATCTTAAAAGCAGCCCCCCGATTATCTCTCCTTTCGAGAATAAGGGGACATTCATGATCGATCGATACCCGGCTTCAAAAGTTGACCGGAGCATCGGGAAACGGCCTTCATATTCATCGAAGTTTTCGGTTTGGATAAGAAGAGTCGATTTGGTGCGCACCATCTCCGCATTGCCCGAACCTTCCAGCGGATAAATATCTTTGGCATTCCGGTCCTGAACCGCTCCTCCGGCGATGAAGGCATTTTTAACGGTGCCGCTCCCGGTATCGATGACGTTGATCACAATCCGGTCAAAGGAAATAATCTTTTTGACTTCTTCGGAAAAACTCTCATAGACCTCATCGATATTCAGCGTTGAGCTGATAATGCGCCCAATCTCCGCCATCACCGCATTTTCCCGGCCTAACTGCCTCGCCTTCTCCTCGCTTTGCCTGAGGCTTTCCTCAGCCCGTTTGTGCTCGGTGATGTCGAGAGAAAGAATGAAGATTCCTTCGGGCACCGGCTGGATACTAAGCTGAAACCATGCTTTGGTGCCGTCGGGATAGATAAACTCATTTTCCATAAGCTCGGGAACGCGTTCTTCCATGCAACGCCGGAGAACGGCAAACAACTCCGTGGCTTCGATACCCGGATATATTTCCATTATGGTGCGGCCCAGCAACTCCTCCTTTCCCCGGCGGCCGCTTCTGGCGGCGGATTCATTGACATAGCGATAGCGCCAATCAAATCCGATAATCTGGCAACCTTCCAGCATGTTATCGAGAGCGCTGCGATAACGTGCTTCACTCGCTTGCAGCT
>JBFMGN010000615.1:0-2894 GCA_040752435.1 Spirochaetota bacterium | reverse complement strand
CCGAAGTGTTGCGCGTGGATGATTTGATTGACACCTGAGCCGGATAATATTTAAATAACCGGGGGTTTGACCCCCGGTTTTTTTACCCTGTTTCCGGACTGAAGCGCGCAACTGCAGGCGGCGCGAGCGCCTCCGTCAAACCAGTTTAACTCCACCCGATGCCGCCCCAGTTCAAAATGGAGCATGGCGATGCCGCAATCCAGGCGTTTACGGGGTTCTTTCACGGCCCACGCCAAAATTTTGGCTAACTTTAATTGACGGAAAGCTGGTATAATAGTGTAAAATAACTTATAACGGAACGATTAATGCGATATGGGGGAAACAGTTATGCAAAAAAAATCAACATTGATGATTCTAAAAGAAAATGAGCGAGAGGCCAGAAAGCGGTTGATAGTAGAGTCATCAATTTCCTTGTTTGCAAGCAAACCATTTGACACTGTGAGCATGAGGGATATCGCCAGAGAAACCGGCATCTCTCCCGGATCAATATACAGGTATTTTACCGATAAAGACGATTTATTTCTAGAAGCTTTTTCCTACAAAGCAGAAGAAATTTGCCATAATCTGGAGAAAAGGCTGGCCGAAAACAAAGATACATCACTGGAGGATATTGCGGTTATCTTTGTCAGCTATCTTTTTGAGCACGACTCCTTTTTCCAGATGATGACACATTTTATGACCAGTGGCACCATCAATGAAAGCTCACTGGCCCGTTTTAATGAGACAGAAAGATATTTGCTGGACTTGTTTGACAGCTCTTTTAAGAAAATAGGAATCATACAAAATGTGCGTCTTATCTCCCACGCCTTTTTTGCCGCACTAAACGGGGTTATGATAACTTTCAGAAGGTATCCGGGAAGAAGCGAGGAAGAAATCAAAAAGCATATTGATCGGCTGGCCATATTGCTGGCAGGAATTTTCAGGAAAGGATCTTAAGTAAAAATCAGGTTGCAGAAATGCTGATATGATAAGCAAAGCCGCCTTACAGCGGTTTTTTTATTTTAAAACAGTGTTTATTATAATAAACATCTGTTGACTACATGAATGGCGTTTTGTTATAATTTAAACAGATAAGTCTGAAAGGAGAGGAAATTATATGGTCCTGCCCAGCAAAAACAATACCTATTCGTATGAAGAATTTTTGCAAAAAAGAGACAGTTTTGACTTCTATAAAGATGATGCGTTTATCCAGAAAGTCATAAAGAAGTATGCCGGCGATGAGTGGGAAAGCCTGCATAAAAAGCTGTTGGAGTTCTCCCCCAAAGTATCTTTCGAGTGGAGCAGGCTGGCCGATACATGCGCCAGGCCGGAAGTGCGTCCTTATATACAGCATTATGATGCTTATAACCGCAGGATAGACAGAATCGTCCGGCCTATGGAAATGCTGGTTCTTGAAAACGAAGTTTTCTCTGAAGGTCTTTTCTCCGCTAAAACATCCCCCTGGGAGTATTTCTCCAAGTTGTTCCTTCTGCACCAAATGGGAGAGGCGGGTGTCATGTGTCCTGTTGCCTGTACAGAAGGGTTGATCGCTTTAATAGAATACTACCCGGAACACGGTTTCTCCGAACTGGAAAGGATTTACACCCATTGCAGGGAAGGCATTGATGGCCGTTTCGCCATCGGCGCCCAGTACATGTCCGAAATACAGGGAGGTTCCGATATTCCCTCGAACCTGATGGAGGCCGAACCTGACGGTAAATACTACCGGGTTTACGGCAGCAAATTTTTCTGTTCGGCAGTTCACGCCGACTATGCCGTTGTCACCGCAAAAGTGTCCGGCAGTGAAAAAGTAGGGACCTTTATAATACCTTCCTGGTTGCCGGGTGATAAGGAAAAAGAAAAGAGAAACAATTATGTTATCAACCGTGTTAAGTGGAAACTGGGTACCGCTGAGTTGCCCACGGCAGAAATCGACTTTAACGGCTCCCTCGCTTATCCGGTGGGTCCTTTAGATAAAGGAGTGGCCAACGCTGTGGGAATCGTGCTTACACTGTCCCGATTGGCTGTAGGTGTTTCAAGCGGTGCAATGATGCTGAGAGCTGCCAGGGAGGCTTTACTCTACAGTGAATTTCGCGAAGTGTTCGGGCAAAAAATAAACCGCCACCCGCTGGCATTCAACCAGCTGGATGATATTGTTACAGCAGTCCGGCGGACAACAGCCGGGGCATTCAGCATTTATGATCTTTTTCTAAGGCTGGGCAAGAAGCTCCAACCGGGGCTGTTTTCAGATGAGCCGCCGGAACTGCAGAAGGCTCGTTTCAACCTCAGGGAACTGATACTGTTACAAAAAGTGTTTACCTCGTTTGAAGCCGTTGACACAGTGCGCAAAGCCATCAGTATTCTGGGCGGGCATGGCGCGATAGAAGACTTTTCATCCCTGCCCCGCCTGTTCAGAGATGTAGTTGTCAATGAGCTATGGGAGGGACCGAGGAATGTACTGCTTATCCAAATCTACCGTGACATGCAGCGTGTATCGAAATTCTATAGTCCCGGGGAGTTTGTCTTATCAATTCTCAAAGGAGGGGATAGGAAAGAAGCCGAAGAAATGGCCGCCTGGCTGGAGGAAATATTCGCAAAGTCATCCCTGACCCAGTTGGATGAAAGCAGTTTGCAGGCTGCCGCTGAATGGGAGAAGTTTTGTGAGAAGCTGTTCAGGAATTACCAGTCCATCGCTTTAAAAGAAATCGGCTAGGCACCGGTTATGGTGGCAATGTCTCCGGTAATTATAGAGTAACAGGAGGGAGAGTAAGTGAAAAAAGTTAATATCGGGGAATTTATGACTTACAGGTCATACATATCCCCCGATCTGGAAGCGTTTGTGGGAGACGGATACAGGTATTCTTACCGTGAAGTAAACAACAGGATTAACCGGTTTGCCTCATTCTTAAATGAAA
>JBFMGN010000614.1:0-2898 GCA_040752435.1 Spirochaetota bacterium | reverse complement strand
CCGAAATATGTTTCAAACATGCAATCCAGCGTATCGCCGGTTTAAGGGATGCCGAGGATTTTCTTGTCTTTGCCGACAACATCCGATATTCCTGCCTCTTTCCCGCAGACTCCCCCAAGTTGTCGCGGCTTCTGGAAAAGTTTCGGTTTGAGTATTTGTACGGCCGGCGTGAAGAAAGTTTTGAAATTATATTTAAAAAGCTTAAAACCTTTGTCCGGGCGGCGGAACATCTGGAAGCCGGGCTTAAAAATAGTAAGCTCAATAGCGAACTTAAGCCCTGGATAAGGAAATATTCTGCCGGTATCAAACTGTTGCAGAAAACTTTTGAATATCTGCGAACAAAAGATAAAATTAAAGGAAAAGTATTAAAAACAGAGTATACTAAATATATGAAAGATGCGACGAAAGTCTTTGCCGACGTGGTTTATCCGTTTATCGGCTCTGTAATCAACAACCAATTTGGGAACCCTGAATAATAGCGGAAATGAAAACAAAGCTAAACGTGAGCATGGTAAAAGAACAAAACAGGCGACTTGTCTTTGAAGAGATCGCATCCCATGCTCCGACCACAAGACTATCCATAGCGAGGAATACACACCTTAGTGTCGGAACAGTAACAACCATCGTCGAGGAGTTGATCGAGCTTGGTATAATCCGAGAGGTTAAGGATACACGCTCTATAGTCGGCAGAAAACCGAATCGCGTCGAATTCCTTCCAAAAACGAAAAAGATACTCTGTATTGATATGGCTACCAGGGAACCTGCCTGTTCCCTCAAAGACCTCGCATTAGTTACCGAAACCAGCTTTACCTGTCGAACCGGCAACACTGAACCATACGAAGCGTATGTACGGCACTTTCTCGAAGACATTCGGCGTCGTTTTCTGTCCGTCGAAACCGAAGGGCAGCTAATCGGCATAGGAGTCTCCGTTCCTGGCCCGTATAAAGCCGATGAGGATAGAGTTTCCTGTAAATTGATACCCGAGATCAACGAATTAAAAATCGGGCACCTTTTGCGCGAGTATTTCGACCGGCTTATATTGATTGATCATGATGTGAAACTCGCAGCCAGTTCGGAAGTACGACTAATCCCCGATTATGACCGCAAGACCATTCTTTACCTGTACCTGGATGAGGGGGTCGGGAGCGCGATCTCGATCAACGGAACCATTTTCGGCGGTGCCCATGAGTTTGCCGGTGAAATCGGTCAAATGGTAATCGAGGGAACTGGCAACCTGGAACAGCAGGTTTCATGGAACACTTTTCTGTCAGGCATCAATGTGTCTAAAACATCCGCTGAGGAGAGGGATGAAACTTTAATACTTAAATCTCTGCGCGAAAGGTACGAAAGTGGAGACTACATTCTGCACGAAGAACTGGAACACATAACCGGCAGAGTTGCCAGGGCTCTGGCAAACATAATCTGTGTATTGAATCCCCACGCGATAATCGTCAGCGGCAGATACAAAATTTTTGGACAGCAGTTCGTAAGGCAACTGCAGGAGAAGACGGAAGTCTACCTGTTAAGCGAGATGAAGAAAGACCTGACTTTCCATTTATCAAGCTATCTCGAAAAAGGGCCCTTAATCGGCGCTGCCAGCCTGGTTCGTAGTTACTGGCTTAAAAGCAATAACCTGCTCAACAAGGAGGTGCAGTCGTTATGAGAACCGGAGTAATTCTTGCAGCCGGTCTCGGCTCCCGCATCTGGCCCTATGCCGTTATTCGTCCAAAGGTGATGATTCCTATCGCCAACCGGCCGATTATTTCCTTTGCAGTAGATAATATGAAGGCCGCGGGTATAAGGCGGATAATTATCGCAGCCGGACCATTTTCGGAACAGATTGTTAATTACTTTCGCGCCGACAACTCGGTCGAGGTTATCAAAGTAGAGGCAACAAAAGGGACGGCCGACACACTCACCCGAATCTTTGAAAAAATCGATGACAATGAGCTGCTTATCCTATATGGGGATACGGTTGTCGAATCAGACGACCTTCGCCTGCTGCTCTCGAAGTATAAGGAAAATGGAAACGCGGTTTTAGTAACTCCACTTGACGGCGAAATAAGCCGGGACTGGATCTGCCTAACTATGCAGAACGGTTACGTGAGCTCTATTGTAGGACATCCCCGCGGCGGAGTAACCCATCGGTTTTGTGCCTTTGCCCTTAACCGTGAAATCTTCCCCAGCATTGTCAGGAATTCGGGGATTTTTACCAGTGTCGAGGTCGGGATGATGCCGCCGGTTGAAAGCTATCTCGAAATGTCCCTGTATGATTTTATAAATGATGGAGGAAAAATCGCATCCCTGGAAACACAACATGCCTTTCTGGATATCGACAAACCGTGGCATATTCTCATGGCTAATTACCTGGTTCTTAAAACATTATGCCGCGCCTTAACAAAAAACGAACTTGCGGAGGGAGCCTCTATCGACACGACGGCCGACATCCGGGGCTTCGTGAAACTGGGCAGAGGCAGCCGTATCGGCCGGAATGTTACGATAAAAGGCAATCTGATTGCAGGCGACAACACGGTAATAGAGAACGGCGCCCTCATCAATGGCAACGCGATTATCGGCAGCAACTCTTATATCGGCAACTACTGCATGTTAAGCGACAGTTCCGCTATAGGCGACCACTCCGTTTTAAGCCATTGTGCGGAACTCGATGGTATTATTATGGACAACGTCTACCTGTATCATTACATGGAGTTTTACGGAATTATCGGCTCTCATACGGACCTCGGCGCGGCGACCGTGTGCGGCACCTTGCGCTTCGACGACGGCGACACCATCCACCGCATAAAAGGGAGGAAAGAGCATCCTCAATATTATTCTAATGCTTCATTCCTGGGAGATTATGCGCGCACCGGGGTAAACGCGATTATTATGCCGGGCTGT
>JBFMGN010000613.1:0-2898 GCA_040752435.1 Spirochaetota bacterium | reverse complement strand
GTACTTCCATAAATCCGAAGGGCAATACCTCCGATGATAACTGCCGGAATTTGCTCTTCAGCGAGTTTTTTTAATATTTCTTTCCTGCTGACCATGAGATTTTCGCTTAAAGCTTTTTTTAATATATTCATACCCCAGCTTAGGGATCAACTCGAAGAGTTCCCGGGACTCACGTTCTGCCAATTCCATTCGTCCCAGTGGAGTAATATATTTAACGAGATTGGCTCGTAATTTTCGGCCTATATTGTTCACCATAACAAAAGTCCCGCGCGGATTACATCCACAACCTAAATTATATCAGCAAACTAAAACTTTTACGAGCTTAGCGCTGGACTTCGCCTGTAATAAAATTACACCCTCAAGCAGAGACGGCAGGCCTAAATTAAAGCCGAGAGCACAGTATTCTTACCGGAGGAAATACCTGACCTCGTCTTCAATCTTATCTATCTCTTCCGGATGGAACCATTGGACTTCCGAAATAGATTTGAAAAATGTCAACTGCCTTTTTGCATATTGCCGGGAGTCCCGCTTGATTTGATCTTTTACTTCACCCAAGGTTGTACAGCCGTTTCGCCGCATCTGTAAAAATTCCCTGTAACCGATTCCCTGGAGCCCCGGGTCTTTTTCCGAAAATCCCATGGACAATAGCTTTTTTACCTCGCCATACAGTCCTGATAAAAACATCTGGTCCACCCGTTTATTGATCCGGTCGTGCAGCTCCGCACGACTGCGATCAATTCCCAGAATAAGAAAGCGGTACTCCTTTCGAAAAGAAAAGGGTACCCTGAAACTGGAAACAGGTTTTCCGGTAAGCCGAAAAACCTCCAGCGCCCTGGTTATTCTGTAATGGTCGGATAGAGAAAGCCTGCCAGCCGTTACAGGATCGCACCGTTTAAGTTCAGCGTAGAGGGGTTCGATCCCGTCCTCTTCCAGTTCTTTGTGCAGCCTCTTGCGTATTTTCGAATTTCCCGGAGGTGTTTCCGGAAGGCCAAAGATAAAATTCCGGATGTAAAAAGCAGTACCCCCCGAAATAACCGGTAATTTGCCGCGACTGTAAACTTCTGTTGCAATCCTATCCGCCAGTTTGACAAATTCTCCCGTACTGAATTGTTCACTGGGATCAACAATATCGATCATATGATGAGGGAGGAGTTTCCGCAAACTACGGGAGGGTTTGGCGGTGCCGATATCCAGATATCTGTACACCTGAATGGAATCGGCGCTGATTATCTCTGCCTTTTCCTGAAAAAGTCTGAACAATAGTTCTGTCTTGCCCACGGCAGTGGGACCGAAAAGAACCACAACGGGAATAGTAGTATTCTGTGTTTGAATATTACTCTTCGAGACGGTATTCTACCTTTTTGGTAAGAATTTGCCTTATGGCAGTAGAGACAACTTTACCTTCATTCTCCTCTACTTCTTCATCTCCTGTAACAGTCAACTGTACTGCCCGCCGGATAATTGCACAGGTAAGTTCATAGATGTTCCCCTGGTAACTGATAAGTAAGTCCAAAGGTATTATCATGTATAGCTCCTGGTATGATGATGCTAATATGCTACTGGAAAGAAAATTATATCAATTAGTGTGTATTATGTAAACTGGCCAGCATCGCAATTCGAAATCTGGTACGCCCATATTGGTTTATTAAGAATTGTTAGGCAAAAACCGCTCTATTAATGGCTTTAAGATGCGCCATATTTCCGATCCGGGTCTATTTCCGGTTGCGGATAAAACCGGAGGTTACATAGCAGTATTTGCATGGCCGCCATTTCCCATGGTGAAGAACAATTTTTTGATTAGAAGGGCGAATTCCGGAGAAGTCGCACCGTGATTGATAATTAGTATTTTTTATTCTATATTTATCGAACTCAAAAAATGGAAAAACACCATGCCATTTGACGTAATTGGAATTGGCCATTCTTCAATCGATTTACTGGCCATAACCCCTTATTATCCCGGGTTGAACGGGCGGGTACCCCCGAACAGTCTCGAGTGGCACGGAGGGGGAGAAGCAGCCACCGCGATGGTGACCCTTTCACGTCTTGGTGTTAAAACGGCTATCGTCGGCCATTCTGTCGCTGGGACCAAAAACCGTGGTGATCACCCTGGGGGAATCAGGGTGTCTTGTAAAAACAGACGTCCTCGAGTTCATCTCACCGGCTTATAAAATTCAGGTTGTAGACACCACAGGGGCAGGCGATGTTTTTCATGGAGCGTTTGTCTTCGGGCTTCTGAAAAAATGGAACTTAAAAAAACCGCCGCTTTTGCAAACGCAACGGCGTCTCTGAAATGTACAAAACCAGGCGGACGCGCCGGTATTCCTTCTTTAAGCGAGGCTGAAAAGTTTTTGACTGCAAGACATTCTTGAGGTACAGGCAATTACGAGGAGAGACTAATGGCCCGTATACTTGGCTGCGGAAACGATTTACGATTACAAAAATCACACCCATATATCGGCTAAAGCGATATGCTTGAAAAAGGTGCCGGGGTTAAGGCCTTGATTCTCGCCTACCAGGCATTCAAGGAAAAGGGAATTACCGAAATAGGTAAGCTTAAAAAGTTCGCCGGGGAGTGGGGGCAAGAAGGCCTACCCCTGGCTCATGGTTTGTAATTTAGGATTTCTTTGATTGCGTTCTGAACATTATTCCGGTCTTTTTTAATTAACTCCCCAGTTTTAGAAATAATCAACCTATTGTCCAGAGTAAACAGTTTCATTCTGGCTACACACGGTTTCTTAAGCCCTGAATATTTCCAACTTTTTATCTCAATATCCGAATACCATGTACTTCGCGTAGCACTTGTAATCATCATCAGAATAGTATTCTTATTTTTCAGATTAAATTCCGCCGAGGAGACAACGAGGGCTTTTCTTCTTTTTGACTTTGGAAGATCACTGA
>JBFMGN010000612.1:0-2898 GCA_040752435.1 Spirochaetota bacterium | reverse complement strand
GGTTCAGAGCTGCAAGGCTTAAGTCTTTTTATCATCCAAATTCTTCATGAACGGCTTCAGTCGGAGGACTTCACCGTTATTGTCTTCCAGGAGGATTGCCGGATATTCTGTTTGTGTGCCCTGCAAAATGATTTTTCGGTAACAATGCAGGCGCGGTTTTCAAAGATTCTTCATAATATTCAATTAATCGTCCATGAACAACTGAATATTTCCGTCAGTTTCTCCATAGGGAATGAGATGCCTGAACTCCTTAAGGTACACGAATCGTTTTCTCAGGCGGTCACGGCGTTGGATTATAAAATCATAGCCGGAAAAGGCTGTATCATGTTCTACAATGATATCCTGCCCCTGAAAAACACGGCTGTTCCGTTTCGACTCGATGTGCAGGAGGCATTGCTGCGGGCAATCCGGGCAGGCGAGCAGAAATATGCTGAGGCTATCGTTAATGAACTGTTCGAGAAGATTGTAGGTATGAAAGTTGCTCGAAAAGAAACGGTAATTTGTATGATGGCTACCTTGATAACCGGTGTTTTGCATATTATTCTGGAAAACAACTACTCTCATTCTGAGATTTTTGGTCATGATTTTGATCTGTATGCAGGCCTGCAAAGTAACGAAACACTTGACGACATGCGGCACTGGATCTTAAATATAATAGAAAAAACCGTTAAGTATATTCAAAATCAGTCTAATGCTTACATCCGGCAATTCATACTGCATGCAAGAAAGTATATTGGAGAACACCATCCGGATGAGGAGCTAAACCTCGGTTGTATAGCCGGCGAGGTTGGCCTAAGCCCGTGTTACTTAAGCCTGATGTTCAAAAAGATTACCGGAGAAACGGTCGTGGAATACATCACCAAAGTACGAATTGAACGGGCGAAAGAACTGCTGAAGACCACCGCTGACAAGGCATATGAAATCGCCTACAAGGTCGGTTTCAAGGATCCTCACTATTTCAGCGCATGTTTTAAAAAAATTATCGGCATAAGTCCGACTGAATTTAGAGACCGGATCAATTTCGACATCTGATCCATTTCAAAACTTCAAAAAATATTCACCCAAATAAAAATATTCTCTATTCACATTTTGAAGGCGGAAGGTACAATCAATTCAATTATACAAAAAATCAATGCAAGGAGGTAAAACTATGAATCTGCATTGTAAAGGTTGTATGAATTTAAAAATTCACGGCCAAAGGAGCGTGTATATGAAAAGATTGTTTCTGGTTTTCCTGATTTGTCTTTCCGCCCTGCCAGTGTTCGCCGGAGGTTCAAAGGAGAGCGGTGCGCAAAAAGAGGTTAGTTTACGATTTCTCGCGTTTCAAGTAGGTGTTCATCCTGAGTCAGCCTGGTTCGAAAAGACGGTCACCAATTTCAATAAGGAATCCACCGGAAAGATTAAGGTGGTAATCGATGGAGTCGCCGAAGACCAGATTGCATGGGAAAAGCTTCGGACTGAGGCGGCGACCGACACCATGCCGGATCTGTTCATGTTGAAGCACGACCGGAGTGAATTCAATGTAATGGCTCAATCCGGAAGAGTGGTTGATTTAAACCCGTATATTGAAGCCGATCCCACCCTCAAGGCCACATTGAATGATCCCATTTCACTGCGGGCGTACCGGGATGAGAATGGAAGACAGCTCGGTTTGCCGTATGCCAAAGCGAATGTGGGTATTTACTACAATACGGAACTGTTTCGAAAAGCGGGGATTAATACCTTTCCTGAAACCTGGGATGATTTCTTTGCCGTCTGCGACAAGCTTAAGGCCGCCGGTATCACGCCGATTTCACTTATGACGGGCGACAACGCGTGGACCTCCATGCTTATGCTGGCTCATTTCATCGGGACCAGCCCGAATGGGGAGGAATGGCTTTCAGGAAAAGCAGCCGGGCAGAAATTCGAGGTTCCGGTTTTTGTCAACGCAGCCGCCAGACTGCAGAAGATCCTTAAAGAGTACACGACACCCGATGCGATCGGTGCCAACTACCCCATTTCTGCCAACAATTTTCTCCAGAGCAAGTGTGCCATGATAGCGAACGGCCCCTGGATGATCGGCGCGTTTTCCGATCCGAAGAGCGCACCCGAAGGCTTTGAACCGAAGGTGAAATACGCCCTTGCCCCCGGCAGCGGTGTCATTGCGATGGAAAATGTTTCGTACGCATCCGGTTCAAAGACGAAAGAAAAAAAGGATGCCTCGGTTGAAGTCCTGAAATACTTTACCAGAGAGGATGTCTATGCAGAATACCTTAACATCGGAGGGGCGGCGCCCTGTTTCAAGATTGATATGTCAAAAATCAACTATCCAAGAATAAACAAGGAATTCCTTCCTCTTGCTCTAAAAGCTCAGCATAAATACACCATCGTACCCAATGTCGTAAAACCCGCCATTATCGATTCTATGGCGCAAATTCTGCCGGAACTTGCAGCCGGACGGATTACCCCTCGGTCCCGAATATGGCCTCCATTTTATGAGCACAGCCGGCATAGGCACGAAGGTAACGATACTGG
The DNA here is from genome assembly GCA_040752435.1 of Spirochaetota bacterium. Classification (GTDB taxonomy): domain Bacteria; phylum Spirochaetota; class Spirochaetia; order SPDA01; family JBFMGN01; genus JBFMGN01. Next base: position 384 of record JBFMGN010000612.1, on the reverse strand, counting down.
TTCCAGTCACAGTGGGTTGAATGAGTGCCTTCTCTGTTTTACCGGTTGCTTATTTCAGTTACTCGAGATAGACTCTTATCATGCGAGGAGATATTAATGCAGGCCGGAGAATGGTATAGAGAAGAAGTCGTCAATCCGAATAACGGAAAAACCGAATGGAAATACTATCATATCACCGATGTTCTCTACGATAATAATCTTGGTATCGAGGTGTACAAGGTTTATTGGAACGGCAAAATATCCGACAAACATGTCAGCCAATGCAGCGCCGAAGCCCTTGCCATGTGTACACGCGTAGCCAAAGACTTTGCCCTTGGAGTGCTCCACTTACCAGATGAAGACACTAAAAACGGTGAAAAGAAGAAACAGCCATAACTATAAATT
>JBFMGN010000611.1:0-2903 GCA_040752435.1 Spirochaetota bacterium | reverse complement strand
GGCTGTCATTGATAAAATACAGGCTTCCAAGCAATCCGGGTTGGAAAGCAAGCAGGCTTTTCTCCGGGTGCAAAAACATGTTGAGGATGTGGTCCACGCTTTTTCAGAAATAACGAACACTACCGGTGAGCTTGCCAGGGCCGGGCGGGAAATCTTAAACTCTTCCGCAACTTTACAACAGATAACTAAAGGAATTCAGGAGAAATCGCAAAAAATGGAGCTGAGCACAGAAGAAATTAATTCTGCCTGCAGGGAGATAACAGAAATATCTTCCCAGCTACATTCCAGAATAGAACATATAAGCGAAGAAGCAGAGGGTATAAAGTCGGAGGTCGAAAAGATATCCCAGCTCAGCGTACAAAATGATGAGAATGCCAGACTTTTAAATAAGGAAATTGAAAAATTCAAAACAGGGTAGAAAAGTATCCATAGTTTATCCGATTATTTTTAAGAAACGAGCGTAGGCTTCATCCCAGCGGTCTTTACCCGAAGGTTCATACTGTTGGCAGGGAGCTGATTGCAAGACAATTCCCCTCCCCTCGCTCAACGAGGAGATCTTTCCTGTACCCTGTAACTGCATTAAGAGATTTCCAATGGCCGTTGTTTCCGTCGGCCCGGCGGTTACCGGCAGTCCCAGGGCATCTGAAGTCCACTGGCATAACAGACGGTTCTTCGTCCCTCCGCCGACAATGTGGAGGCCTTCGATGGTGAACCCCGAATACTCCTTAAGCTGTTCCGTGCAGGCCCTGAACTTAAGGGTAAGGCTTTCGAAGACACAACGGCTGATCGGCCCTATGCCTTCAATGGCAGGCTGCGAACGCGTTGTGCATGCCTTCTGGATTACCCCGGGCATATCCGTTTGTACCTGGGCGAAGAGAGGGTCGTCCACGTCAATGAAGGCTTTATGCGTTTCCGAGCTGGCTGCGGCATCTACAATTTCCTGCCAGGCTATTTCGCGCCCCTGTTGGCACATCCAACGTTCCCGGCACTGTTGAATTATCCACAGGCCTGTAATGTTGCGTGCCAGAAACGTATCTCCCCTGGCGTACACTTCATTGCCGTACCCTTTTTTAAGGAGTCTTAGATCAATTACAGGTCGCGGAGTTTCCATACCGAGGACCGCCCAGGTTCCAAGACTTATGAAAGCCCAGGGTTTTTTCGTTGGGGTTACCGGTATACCGATAACAGCCGAAGCGGTATCGTGACCGGCCGGCGCGATTACAGGAATGGGGGGTACCTCGATTTCGCGGCACACCTCCTCTGCCAGCTTCCCGACCGGCGTACCAGGCATGACGATGTCGCCAAAAATTGAAGGGTTAAGACCGAGCTTGTCGATCAGGGTTCTATCCCAAGACTTGGAGAAAACATTGTAGAGCATGGAAGTGTCGGCGACTGAGGCTTCGTTATAAGTTTCTCCGGTTAAAAGGTAATTGAACAAATCGGGCATGAATAGCAGCCGATGAGCGTTCTCGTATTCTGTTGTATTATCCAGCTTCATGGCAAAAAGGAGATAGGCGCTCATGATAGTAAGCTGGAAGATGCCGGAAGCCTGGAAAAGTTCCTGCTCGGAAATGAGCTTGAAGAACTCATCCCGCACCTCATGCCGGCGTGCATCGCGGTAGTGGACCGGATTGGCTAAAAGCCTGCCCTGCCGGTCGATAAATCCGAAATCGACCCCCCAGGTATCGATCCCGATGGAACCGATGTTTCTTTTGTTTTCCCGAACTGCTTTCTGAAGGCCGATTTTAATCTCGGAAAAAAGGTGGAGCACGTCCCAGTAGAGGGTTCCCCGGGCAAATACCGGCCGGTTATCAAACCGATGGGTTTCACAGATGGTGAAAGTCCTGCCGTTAAAGTTCGCGGAGAGAATCCGCCCGTTGCTCGCGCCGCAATCAACAATTAAAAAAACTTCATCTGCCATCGGTCCCTCCTAACCCATCTTCTGCCTCTGTTATACGACTTCTTGCCGTTTTGGAAAGTTTTCCCAGTGAAATAATAGAAACAATCACCCTTCCCCGTCAACCTGAATACGGTAATATCGCTTTCTTTGAACTGAAGATCGGTTATGGGGGACCGCAGTCCTTTAGGTTTGGATCACCGGTGTATTCCGCGAAACTGCAAAAAGGTCGGTAACGGTGGACTCCTTATCAGAAAAGTTTCCCGTTTCCCGGATGACCATAAGCCGTGATCTCGAAAAACTGGAAAGCGAAGGCCACCTGAAGCGCGTTCGCGGTGGTGCCGTGGCTCTTTCCCACATCGTAACGTCTCCCCGGGCTTCGATAGCATCCAAAACCCTTACTGAGGAGCAGAAGCACATCGGGCGAGAGGCGGGCAAACGAGTTTCCGACGGTGATTTCATCATCATTGAATCGGGAAGTACCTGTCTTGCCGTGGTGGAAAACCTTATAGAAAAAGACCATCTGAAAATCGTTACAGCTTCTCCCATGATCGCCGTGCGCCTCGCGGCTATAACCGAACAGTTCAATAAGAATTTCGAGATCGTCCTTTCCGGCGGTATCCTGAATGTGTACAAGCATTTTCTCCTCGGGCCCTTTGCCATGCAGTTGTTCGAAAACATCCGGGTGGATATCGCCTTTCTTTCCGTTACGGCAATCGATTATGAGGCGGGTGTTACCGCGGACGATGTAAACGAAAGCGCGGTTTCAAAACTCATCCTGGAAAAATGTTCGAAAAAAAACATCGGCCTCATTACGTCGTCAAAATTCAACCAAATTTCTTTTGTTAAAGTGGCGGATATCACGGTTTTTGACGAAATCATTACGGATAGTAACCTGGACTTCGAAACCGTGGAGAAGTTTGAGAGTAAAAACATAACAATGATATTGTACTGGTAACACATTCATGGAGTTATTCGAGTTATAACCCATCCCAGGCATTTTCCA
>JBFMGN010000610.1:0-2917 GCA_040752435.1 Spirochaetota bacterium | reverse complement strand
ATGTATAAATCCCTGGCTGCAGGCAGCCTGCCGGGGTTACTTATTCTATTCAGGGTGGCTAAGGCATCGAAGGGCAGATTAAGGCGCGCGGCGGCGGTGTAGAGTGTATCTTTCTGGGAGGGACGGTATTTGAAAATTGCAAGGGCAGGTATTTCTTTGTTATTGGCTCTGTTTTGATAGTAGAGTGAGATGTTTTCTTGAAGCTGTTTAAAAAGGATATCCGAATTATTCAGGGTTTTGATTTCCGGATAATCGGCGAATATTACGGTTACAGTCGAGCCGAGAAAGAGTAAGGTTATCAACAGAATTTTATCCACGCCGTACCGGTTAACGCAGTTGATCGGGACCCTGGTTTTTGTATTTTCTGCCATACAGAATATAACCAAGTATAAGGATAAACAGGATGGTTAAGGGAACCGCCGCCAGTAATATTCCGCTGGTATACAAGAAAGCCAGCAGATAAACGGCCGAAAGAAAGAATAATAAAATAAGGAGTCTTGCGGAAAATCTTCTAAGGAAAGCAGAGATTTTTTCTTTTGGATTTTGATGGGGTCGGAAGGCGCGGATTACTTTCATTACCACTGCGAAGATAACGAGAGATAGGAATAGAAAAAATACCAGTATGGTAAAAACCTCTCTATGTTCAGTCGCCAGATACCATAGTGGAAATACCACAATGGCTGAAGTAAGCCCGGTAAGAGCGAGAAATAATAATACAACCACGAGTTTTTTTGCAGTATTGAGATAGCCGGAGAAAATTTTTTTTAACAACTCATTTACATCCAAGACATTCAATTGATGCACCCTTATACTCATTGTTCGAGGTTGTTGTACGTTTCCCGGTACGAATCGGCTTCCTTATCCAGTTTCAGCAGGCGAGCGGTTTGTTCAAGGTAGGTGAGCAGCTTTTTCATCTCTTGAATCAAGTCAAGACTCTTATACACAAGAAAAGATTTCTTTAAATACTCATACGAATCTTCCGTCTTTCCACCTTTCAGATTGATAAGGCCCAAGGCTAAAAGGTCTTTGGCAATACCAACACTGTTTTCTTCGCGTTTATCATTTTCCAATGCCAGCCGGGCATACTGTAATGCAGAAGTATAATCACCCTGAACCGAGTATACTGAAGCAATAGTGTAATAGTTACTCGCAAGATCCAGGTAGTTTTTGTTTTTTTCGTTAAGTATCAAAGCCTTATTCAGGTATTCCAGCGCTTTAGCAAAATCATTTTGATGCTTATATGCAAGACCCGTATTATGATAAAGAATCGCAGAATTATTATCCGAATCCTTCACCTGACGATCCAGGGCTTTATTGAAAATGGTTAAGGCCGCTTTTGAATCTCCCTGAATAAGATAGACCTGACCGATATTGTTTTCACACTGGGAAAGCAGCAGATTGTTGTTCAGCTTCTGGGCCAGGGTGTACGCCTGGATAAAGGCATTTACAGCCTGATCGATTTTTCCCTCTGCCAGGTACACTTTGCCGATGGCATTATAGGTTTTCAGTATGCCCTCTTCGTTATCCACTGAAATATTCTCGCGCAGAGCCATATTGTAGAAGTTATGGGCCTGTTCGTATTGGGCCTGATTAAAATAAAGGTCCCCGAATTTGGCATAATCGGCCGCTTTGTTTTTAATTTCCGTGACAGTCTCCGGTTTTTTGGGAACTGAGGAGCAGCCTGGTGCAAGGTAGAGGGGTAGAAAAAAAAGCAGGAGATAGACCGGGGAAAACGATGGAGCCGGCGGACTTTTTTTCATCAAAAAACCTCATCCCTGTAGCTTTGGAAGGTCGCAGGTTGTTCTTTCTGTTTTGGAATACCGCCTCTTATGAGGGGATTGTTCTTAATACCCTCCAATACGTCTTTTCCCTGATCCAGGGCCTGCCGTCCTTCTGTCAGCATGCCCGATATTTGGGGTGAGGTACTGTTGACGAATTTTGAAAAGGCTTTTAACTGATTTATAGTTTCATTAACGCCATTCAGTATGTTTTCGATCTGGTTAAACAACTGATTATCGTCGTCAAGGATCTTTTTTATGGAACCCTGGGGATCCAGTACCTTCGTTACAAGGCCCGTAGGATCCTTAATGGCTGCGGTTGTTTCTTCTACATTCCCGGTAATAGCCGCCACATTCCCGGTAATAACAGTGATGCTTTCCAGGAGATCATTTGTGCGTTTGGACGTGTCGTCGATCACGGAATTCAATTTCAGGGTAAGCCGCTTAAGATCGGCAAGCATGTCACCAACCGGCCCCTGGCTGTCGCCTTTAAAGGTTTCGTTTACCGTTTTAACCAGAGTATCTATGGAACTCAAGGTAGTATTTACGTTTTTCAGTATTGGTTCAATATTTCCGAGGAGTCTCGTGATTATATCGTCGACGGCGGGTCTTTCAACGAGATTCCGTTTTACGAGATCCTGGCCTTCGGGGAGATCGAGGGATGGAACAAAAGCGTGTTCCGACAGCCGGGCAGCGGGTGCTTTCCCGGGATGAAACAAAAGACCCCCTCCAAGGCCTAAAGGACTGGATGCCAGTTCCAGGATGGAGTTTTCAAGCACCTTATCATAATACGTATCGAAGATATAAAATCCGATATCAACTTCGTTGCTTGCATTTAACGCGATGCTGCTGACTTTTCCAATCTGAAACCCGCGTAAGGTTATTGCCATGCCGATGCTTAATCCGCTGCCTGATTTAAAGCGGCTTGTAAAATGGTAATTTTTCGCAAACCAGCGCTGGTTGGCGCCCATTAAAATAAGTATTCCCGCCAGAAAGGTGATGGCGATTAATGCAAAAATACCCACTATCTGGTCTGCAAAGCGTATTCTGAATTTCATCAACGTTTATCCTAGTCCATAAATATTTATCTGTCAATCAGACTGGTTTATTCAAGCCCGGCTCAAGTAAATTCAGAATGT
>JBFMGN010000061.1:0-10085 GCA_040752435.1 Spirochaetota bacterium | reverse complement strand
TGATTATCGGTTTATCGGCCGCCTCAAGTTCCCGTAATACAGCCATAGTAGTTGTGTAATGTTCGGTAATTTCGGGGCTTGATGCATCGAGTACAAGAATGAGAAAGTCTGATAGAACCACCTCTTCGAGGGTGGATTTAAAAGCGTCGATAAGATCATGGGGTAGTTTGCGGATAAACCCTACGGTATCGGTTAGAAGCAGGTTTTGTCCATTGTCAAGTTCGATGCGCCGCGTTGTCGGGTCGAGGGTAGCGAATAGTTTATCCTCCACCAGCACTTTTGAATCTGACAACCTGTTTAAAAGGGATGACTTGCCCGCATTGGTATAGCCGACAAATGAAGCTGTGGGCAGGTCGAACTTTTCCCGCTGTTTCCTCCTTAAAGCCCGTTGAAGATGTACCTTTGCAAGCTCCTTCTTCATCCGGTCGATTTTCCTTAAAACTATCCTTCGGTCAACCTCAAGCTGCGCTTCTCCTTCACCCCTTGTCCCCCGTAAACCTCCCCGCTGCCTGGACAAGTGCGTCCATGCTCTTTTTAACCGCGGAAGTGAGTATTCCATTCTGGCCAGGCCCACCTGCAGCACCGCCTCCCGGGTCGAGGCATGGGCGGCAAAAATTTCCAGGATCACTTCGTGGCGGTCAATGGCACACAAACCCGATAATTTTTCCCAATTTCTCTGCTGGGAGGGTGTAAGTTCGGCATCGATAATAATGCAGTCGGCGTTATGCTCCTTTGCAAGGGAGATTATTTCTTGGGTTTTCCCGGTGCCCAGCAAATATCGAGGTGTTATGACGTTCAGCCGGACCAGTATGGAACCTGTAATTTGCAAGCCTATGTTTCTGGTAAGGGAAGCGAGCTCGTACAATAAGTTTTCTGCTAATTGAACTTCTGTTCCATTATAGTGCACGCCTACAAGGAAAGCATTGGGAACCTTTAATGAATGAAAAAGGTTATTGGTTTTGTCTGAATTGTTCATCCGCTCTCCGGGTTTCTTTCCGCTTATATTGTATCATAACCTTCATATTTTTGCTATGGAATGGGAAACCGGAAAATTGAATCGGTAAAAGTCGCAGAGTAAAAATTTTTCTTGTACTTTATCCAGTATCTGATATACTGACTATGATGAGTCAGGCACGATTATTTTGTTACATCAAGTTCTTTGCACAAAGAGTGACACGATTCTTCTCCGCCCGCAAGGTATGGGTGAAAAACATTACTTCTACGATAAATTGGATTTTTCTGTCCGCGATTCTCTTTATCGTTTTAATTCCTCTATCTGCATTGCTAAAGATTTCCGATCCCAAGGAACCGGGGAAAAAGTCTTCTATAAAAAAGGAGATATTGGAAACGAATAAGTTACCAGGGGATTTTTTCGATGAACAGCGGGAAATTGTAATTAAGGAGGGTGATACCTTAACGGAAATTATGCATAAAGAGAGGATTCCGGCGGCCAACACCCGGGCAATAATAGCAAGCCTTACAGAGTTATTCGACCCGAGGGATTTAAAACCGGGTCAAGTGATCACCCTTACTCTTCACCGTGACGAGAGAACCGGCCAAATGATTCCGGCGGAATTGAAAATAGTGACGGATGCAAAACGCGAAGTTGTCGTTCATTACGATGCCGCTTCCGGATATAAGGCAAGTGAAATAAAGAAAAAACTGTATCCGCGATTTGTACGGGTTGACGGGGTAATAACCTCTTCGTTATATGAGGCGGCCTCTACAAAGGGGCTGCCCCTATCCATCCTCATGCAGATGATACAGGCATACTCCTTCGATGTAGACTTCCAGCGGGATATCCAGGCGGGGGATAGTTTCGGCCTATTGTATGAAAACTATACCGACTCCGATGGTAACTTTCTTCTTGAAGGTGATTTGCTTTTCGCTGTGCTCGTATTGTCCGGGAAAGCTTACAAAATTTATCGTTATACGACTGCAGACGATGATTCTGAGTTTTACGATGAAACCGGCCAGGCAGTGCGAAAAACCCTTCTGCGCACACCAGTCAGTGGTGCTCATCTTTCCTCAGGCTTCGGAATGAGGCATCACCCGATTCTTGGATACAGCCAGATGCACCGGGGGCTTGATTTTGCAGCGGAATTGGGAACCCCGATTATTGCTGCGGGTAATGGTTACGTGGATTTCGTCGGTGTAAACGGCGGATATGGAAAATACATTCGTATCCGGCATGCAAATGAATATTCCACTGCGTACGGGCATCTTGATAGTTTTGCCAGGGGAATGCGTGCAGGCAGGAAGGTAAGCCAGGGCCAGATAATCGGTTTTGTCGGTTCCACAGGTGTTTCTACGGGGCCGCATCTGCATTATGAAGTCCTTTTTCGCAGTCAGCCAATCAACCCGGCGTTGGTTAAGTTTCCGCCGGGTAGAAAACTTACCCTCAAAGAACTTACAGATTATCTATTTGTAAAAGCGGAACTGGAACATATTTACAACCGGCTTAAGCTGGGAACGACCGTCTTTTCAACTACCAGAAACGGTATTCCTGGCAAACTGGCCGAAACTGTATTTTTTTCCGATTTTATCAGAAATGACTGGAATTAATCTGTAATACCGATTAGCAGGGGATGATCTTTGTTTGGAGGAGTTTTAGGATTTGATATTTATCGGTACTTCGGGTTTTACATATAAACACTGGAAAAACAGGTTTTATCCGGAGGAAATACCGGCGAAGAAATGGCTCGAGTATTACACCCTCTATTTCAATACCGTTGAGCTTAATGCTACGTTCTATCGTATCCCTAAAAGTACGACGGCGGAAAATTGGAGAGAAAGAACCCCGCCAGGATTTCGGTTCTCTGTTAAACTATCCAGGCTGATAACCCATGTGCATCGGTTTGAAAACTGCGCGGAGATCATCCAGTGGTTTTTCAGGGAGCTTGAACCTTTGAATGAAAAAATCAGGGTATACCTGGTTCAATTTCCGCCTTCTTTTATCTGTTCGGAAGAAAAAATGAAAAACGTTATCGCATTGCTTCCCAGTGATTGTGCCTATGCCTTTGAGTTCAGGAATAAGACCGGGTATGAAAAATCCATTATAGATCTGCTTGCAGATTACAATATCGGGTTCTGCATACACGATTTCCCCCATTGTGAAAGTCCGGAAATTGTAACATCGGATTTCGCCTATCTCCGGTTTCACGGTTACCGCTCCCGCTATGCGGGATCATACCCCGATGCCTTCCTCGCCGGATGGGCAGATAAGATAAATAGCTGGGTTAAGGCCGGTAAGGATATCCTCGCCTATTTTAACAATGATGCCGATGCAAGTGCGATTGCTAATGCTTCAACTCTTAAAAAGTTGACCGGCAGTTAGAGTAACATTTACGGAATTATAATATTTATACCCTTCTTGATGCGGATCAAGGAATCTCTTTCCCTTCCTTTTTATATTCCAGGTATGGGGGCTAATTTTTTCAATAAGTATCCTATTAAAACCAGAGTATCTCGAAGTATAGTTATTGGATTGATAATTTTTATTTGCACCACAGGTATATTAAGCCTCCTTCAAATTCGGCTTTATCCGCCCATACTGCTTGCGGAGCGGTATTTGCCCGGGTTCGGGTGGCTTGAAATTGTAGTGCTCGGATGTTATGCAGTCTGGATAGGGGAGAAGCTCCTTGACCTGGGGAAAGTCGCGTTAACCCGCAGGAGAATATGGTTTTTTTTCTCGGTTGTGTTTTTTACCCAGCTTTTTCTTGGGCTCCTGGGAATGAACCGAATGTTAATGACCGGTAAGCTCCATCTCCCTATACCCGCTCTTATTATTGCAGGCCCCTTATTTCGCGGGGAAGGTATTTTCATGCCCGTCTTATTCCTGTTTACGGTACTCATAGCAGGACCGGCGTGGTGCAGCCACCTTTGTTATATCGGCGCCTGGGATAATCTGGCAAGCCTGAATAGCGTAAACGTCGATAAACTGAAGAAAGCCCGTATCCTGGAACTTTTTAAAGTCTTGAAGCCGGCTATCTTTTTACTGGTAATATTGTTTCCGTTAATTCTCAAACTACTCCGTACAACGCTGGTGACGGCGACTGTTTTTGCCATCGTTTTCGGTATTACCGGGGCAGGAATTATGCTTCTATTTTCCAGGAAAATGGGTGTGATGGTTCACTGTACATACTATTGCCCTATCGCCTTATTGTCGACCCTCGTCGGCAAGGTTGCTCCCTGGCGTATCCGAATCGGTGGGAGATGTACAATCTGCGGGAAATGCACTGCGGTCTGCCGCTACAACGCCCTCGAAATACAGGCTTTGCAGGCTCTTAAGTCCGGAAACACCTGCACATTATGCGGTGACTGCCTCAGTTCCTGTAGTCACCAGCAAATTTATTATTCCCTATACGGGAAAACAGGCATTGGAACCACTGCAAATAAAGTGAGAACAGCTTTCATAATTCTAATAACAGTCCTCCATACCCTCTTTCTGGCGGTTGCACGGATATAAATACCTGAGGCTCTTACAAAAAATAGTAAGCCGCGGAATCACGCGGAAAAACACGGAATGTAAGAAATTTTTTATTTCTTTGTAATGTAAATATTTAAAATATTTTCGTGTAATTCCGTGTGCTTCCGTGGCTACCCCATATGCTTGCCCTGGCTCCCAGCCCTCGAAGGGGGTCTCGCCCTCGAAGGGGGCTAATAAATTCTGGTTTTTGAAATTGCCTTATTTTATTTAAGTAAAAGGCGCCTTAAAAAACCTGGGGGAGTAAAACCAAGGTGCAGATCACACCCTGTGTCAATGTCCCGCTTTTCTTGATTCAGATCAAGGAATAGTTATTGAGTTGCTTCTATAATAAATAATATCTATAATACGATTTGTAAAAGGAGGCGGGAAAAAAATGACTATTAAAGTTAAACTCTTAGTATTGATCCTTATTCCAATTGTCGGGCTTCTCTATTTTTCGATTTCCGGGGTAATGGAAAAAGTCTCAATTTATACTGAAATGCGACTGATTGAATCCACATCCGATGTCGCCGTTAAAATAAGCGCATTGGTGCATGAAAGCCAGAAGGAACGGGGACTGTCCGCCGGTTTTCTCGGAAGTAAGGGGGCCGAGTTCGGTGATCAGCTAAAATCCCAGTTTACCGAAACCGACCGGAAAGCGGATGTTCTGCTGGCATACCTCAAAAATTTTCAAAGCGATATCTTCAGTAGAGAACTTAAAGAGGCGCTTAACCTGGCCCTGGCGGAGCTTGGTGAGATTCAGGGTATTCGGTCTTCCGTCTCAGCCCAAAATATTTCCAGCGAAGCAGCTATTGATTTCTATTCGGCAATGAACTCCCTGTTTCTGAAGGTAATATCACAATTGGCTGCCTTAAGTTCTCAAGGACGTATGGTTTCTCTCTCATCCGCCTATGTTAATTTTTTATTGAGCAAGGAAAGGACGGGTATTGAACGGGGGGTATTGAACAACACTTTTGCATCAAATTCTTTCGGCGAAGGAATGTTTCGAAAATTCAGCAGCTTCGTTTCCGAGCAGAAAGTTTATACCGATGTATTTTTATCCTTTGCAACCGCAGAGGAGAAGAAGGCCTTTGAGGATGCCTTATCCGACAAATCAGTTGCGGAAGTTGAAAGAATGGAGGAAATAGCCTTTGAAAGGGCGTCGGAAGGCAATTTTGGAGTGGATGCAAAATACTGGTTTGACAATATGTCGAATAAAATCAATGCTTTGAGAGAGGTCGAGGAAAAACTGTCCGAGAATTTAAAGACGGCCGCCGGACAATTTAAAGTCAAATCACTTTTGGGGTTGACGGTTTTTATTGCGATTACGATTTTAGTCCTGGCTGCCTCGATCCTTATCTCCTATTTATTAATTCGCGGCATGTTGAAACAACTGGGCGGAGAGCCGAAGGTGATGGATGAAATTGCTTTAAGGGTTTCTAAAGGCGATTTAACGATCGATTCCGAGGTAAACGGAAGAAAAAAAACGGGGGTTTTTCTTTCTCTGTTGAATATGGTTGCAGCGCTGAAATACAAAGCAGATATTGTCGAGCGTATTGCCAGTAAGGATCTTACAATTGATATTGAACAGGCATCGGAAAATGATCATCTTGGCAAGTCTTTACGAATAATGAAAGAATCTCTTCAGGAGATATTATTCCGTATCAATTCCGCCGTAAAACAGATTGCCTCAGGCTCCGACCAGGTATCACAGGCAAGCCAGGCACTCTCTCAGGGGGCAACTGAACAGGCAAGTTCTCTCGAAGAAATTTCTTCCTCTTTAACGGAAATAAGCGGGCAGGCGAAACAGAACTCCGAAAATGCCTTTGCGGCCAACAGCCTGGCTGTGGATGCTGCCGGGAAGGCTAAAAATGGAAACCTTGAAATGGACAAGCTGGTCAAAGCTATAGAAAATATCAATAATTCATCCGGTAAGATAGGTAAGATAGTCAAACTGATCGATGACATAGCCTTCCAGATCAACCTTCTGGCTTTGAATGCCAATGTTGAAGCTGCTCGGGCGGGTAAATACGGAAAAGGATTTGCCGTTGTGGCTGAGGAGGTCAGAAACCTGGCCGTGAAAAGCGCCGACGCGGTTAAAGAGACAACAGTAAACGTAGAGGAATCGCTTGGGAATATAAAAACCGGTAATCAGGCCGCTGGTTCCGCTGCCCGGGCTTTAAGCGAAATTGTAGCTGCATCCACTAAGGTAGCAAATCTCCTTGAAGAAATAACACGTTCCAGCAACGAACAAGCGGAGGGCATTGAACAGATCACAACGGCGCTCAATCAGATCGACCAGGTAACCCAGGCTAATACCGCAAGTGCGGAAGAAAGCGCAGCCGCGGCTGAGGAACTGTCTTCCCAGGCCCAGGAGCTTAAAGCTGTTGTTTCCCTGTTTAAACTGGTAAAAGATGAGAGTACGCTTTTGGAGCGGCAGGTTATAGCCTGACGTGGGTATCCAAACGGAAGGGAGCTACCCCATATGCTGGCCCTAACTTCTCGCCCTCGAAGGGGGCTACCCGCCTTTATCGCCCTAAGAAATTTCACACAGAGACTAAGGAGCGCACTAATGGTACAGGCAATCTGCAGCGCTGCTCCTGCCTGAATTATGATGCTTAAAGTGAAGTTCTTTCAAAATATAAGCCACGGAACCCGCGGAAATACGCGGAAAAAATATTAATGGTTGTAACCTTCCGTATCATTCCGCGTGATTCCGCGGCTAATTTCCACCTCTGTGTTCTCTGTGTGAAATTCATCTCCTTCTTCTTTTCTCCGTGTTCTCCGTGCGAAATTTCTCGTCCCCGTAGGGGGCTACCCGCCTTTATCGCCCTAGCTTCTCGCCCTCGAAGGGGGCTACGGGCTTTAAGCCCGTGGTTCTTTATTTAAATATAGTTTATTGATGTTTTTAGAAACACAGTGTTTCAGTTCAGGTGAATCTGAACCAGTAATCGCTGGGAGAGGGGTTTATTTTTATTGATAAATACGATATAGGTGTGAAACAATGGAGATATTATGGCGAAAAAAATTCTTATAGATACAGATTGCGGCATTGACGATGCAATCGCGATCATGATGGCATTGGCCGCTAATGAGGTTGAGGTCATCGGCATTACCACCGTATCCGGCAACGTCCGTCTGGTTAACGTAATTGATAATGTTTTAAGGCTTCTTAGTTACCTTGACAAAAAGGATATCCCTGTCTACCGCGGTGCATCTGGCGCATTGGTGGAAAAAGCGGTGCGGGCGGAAGGCCCGCATGGGAAAAACGGTCTCGGCGACCTTAAGCTTCCGGCTCCCCGGGTTTCGCTTCAAGATGCCATGGCGCCCGAAGGGATCTACCGGCATGCGAAAGCTGATCCCGGACTTACCGTAGTGACTCTTGGACCGATGACAAATCTGGCCATCGCCGTTAATCTCTATCCGGAATTGAAGAGTCTCATCGCTGAAATTGTGGTTATGGGAGGAGCGATCGGCCGCGGCAATGTAACTGCTTTTGCGGAGTTCAATTTTTACGCCGACCCTGAATCAGTTCAATTTATCCTCGATTCAAGCATTCCGCTCCATCTAATCCCCTGGGATGCTTGTGTCGCCTCATCCTATTCGGAAGCGGAACTGCTTGCCCTGGGAATGAGCGGAAACCGGGCCGGAGATCTCTTCCTCGACCTGATCAAAGTCCCTATCGATTACATGGAAAGATTTACAGGTATGCGTACCCTTGCTCTGGCCGATCCTGCGGCAATGGCATATGCGATTGACCCCGGCGCGACATTGCGTAAAATATCGGGGGGTCTTATGATGGAATTGAACCGCTCTACCTTACGAGGAGCCAGCGTCTATCACGGTGAGGGGTCTATCCCGATTGTCATGGAAATGCAGAAAGAAAGATTTACTGAATTACTTTTGGCAATAAAACATCTATAATTAAAAGATGCATATTATTCAATAATTTTCTTTAAGGAGGTTCATTAATGAACAAAGTTGGTAAATTGCTGACGATCGTTTCAGCGGTACTTATCGCCCTGGCATTGATTACCTTACCGGGGTGTAAGAAAAAGGAACAGGCCGCCGCTCCGGCTGAGAAAAAGGTAAAAGTTGTTCTGTATGTAAATGGTACATTGGGAGACAAATCTTTCTTTGATTCGGCAGCAAGAGGGATAAATAAGGCGATTGCGGATTTAGGCATTACCGGTAAGGTCATCGAGGGCGGCTACGATCCGGCCCGCTGGGAACCGGATATAACCCAGCTTGCCGAAGGCGACTGGGACATTATTATCGCGGGTACCTGGCAGTTGCAGGAAATTCTTGAAAAACTTGCCCCCAAGCATCCCGATAAGAAATTTTTTACCTATGACACATCCGTCGATTATTCCAAACAGGGATTAGGCAACGTCTACTCGATCCTGTACAGCCAGAATGAAGCTTCCTTTCTGATGGGCGCCCTGGCTGCGATGGTTACCACTTCCGATATGCCGGCCGCCAACAAGGAAAAGGTCGTGGGGTTTCTCGGAGGAATGGATATCCCGGTTATAAACGACTTTAAAGTCGGTTTTATCCAGGGAGTCGAGTATATCGATCCGCAGGTGAAAACTCTGGTAGCCTATGCCGGCGCGTTCAGCGATCCCGCCAAGGGCAAGGAGCTTACCCTTGCCATGTTCGATCAGGGTGCCGACATCACCTTTAATGTTGCCGGAGAAACCGGGCTTGGCGGCATCGATGCCGCCAAGGAAAAGAAACGCTATACCATAGGTGTTGACTCCGACCAGTACCTTCTTTTTGTGGATACCGATTCTGAAAAAGCGAATTGGATTGTAACATCTATGATGAAGAATGTTGATGTTTCCCTCTACCGCGGTATAAAAATGCATATTGAAGGGAACCTTAAATACGGGGAAGCTGAAGTCCTCGGTCTTGCCAAGGATGGTGTCGGTGTTGCCGACAACGATAATTATAAAAAACAGATTCCTGCAAATTTCCGGGAAAAACTCAAGGAACTCGAGCAGAAGATTATAAGCGGAGAGATCAAGGTGAAGACCGCTTTTGGTCAATAAAACCTTACGTCCTTATAGCTTTTACCAAAATCATGGCCGGGAGAAGATAAGCAATAATCCTTTCTCCCGGTTTTTTCCCGGAGTGACAATGGAAAATATTCTGGAAGTTAGAAATATAGTAAAGGTCTATCCGGACGGTACCATCGCCAATAAAGATGTAAGCGTGGAAGTCAGAAACAATACGATCCATGCCATTGTCGGCGAAAACGGTGCCGGAAAGTCCACTCTTATGAAGGTGATTTTCGGGATCTCCCAGCCGCAGGGAGGCGAGATCGTCTACAAAGGGAGTAAGGCCGCTTTCAGAAGTCCGAATGACGCTATCAAGGCCGGTATCGGCATGGTACATCAACATCTGATGCTTGCCCCGGAGCTAACGGTCGCGGAGAACATGGTGCTCGGCATCGAGCCGAGAAAATGGAAGCTTTTTCTTGACGGCGAAAACACCCTGGAAATTTCCAGACAGGTTTCGAAAGAATACGGTCTGGATGTGCCGGTAGAGAGAAAAATCAAGGACCTTCCGATCGGGGTAAGGCAGAGGGTTGAAATATTAAAAGCCCTGTTTAGGA
>JBFMGN010000609.1:0-2925 GCA_040752435.1 Spirochaetota bacterium | reverse complement strand
TTGTCGTATCGTTTCCCCTTATCGCTCATCATGGACACCTCCAATGAGATTATTTTATCTCACTTAGGCGTGTCCATCAAACCGGGTACTACCCAGTTGTTCCTTATTGCAGAAAATGCAGTTTTTCATCATTTACCCCTTATACTTTCTAAAACGTCCTTCTGGAATAATACTCATCAAGTTTCCGGCCGCACCACTCCACTATCCAGTGTTTTTCTTCAGTTGTAAGGCGCCTGGATATGTTACTGTTAAGTTCGATATAACCAAGTTGCCTGGAGTGTTTCATAAAGTGCATGTCTTCAAAGCGTTTAAAAGGATTGCCAAGAATCAGCCGCTCCACTTCCTTATCCGTATACCCGCCCCTGGCAAAAATGCTTGTCTTCTTTTCCACCGGCAGGCCTTTTTCAGCACGCAGGCTATAGTAGTCGATGAAATAGCTGACCACATCTTCCAACCGGACTTTGCCGTCGCTGTCCATATGATCAAAAACAGCTTTCAGGAGAACCGGCTTGTAAGATGCGCTCATATCCATGGTATTTACCATGCTGATAAACATTTGCTTCATATTTTGCGGCGTGATCAGTGTCCAGCCGTATTGCTTCACATACCACTGCAGCGTTTCTTCCCTGAAATACCTGAAGCTGCGCTTTTCACCCAGCGGCACTTCCAGATCGGCAACCAGCTTACCTTCTCGGATATAGCGCTCAATGGTTTCACTTTGTACATTGACCCGCCGGATCAGTTCTATCTGTGAAATCATATCCTTTGCTTCGTCCTGCCAGTTAAACAGGTCCACCGTCTCGTAATCCATCACACTGACAGGGAAATCGATCAATGCTGCCGGCCTGTCACCCTTTGCAAACAATGTCTGGTCAATTTCCTGCTGTTTTTTGGGTGCCAGCACCAGTTCTCCCGGCCTGTAGTTATTCAGGTTAAGCAGCCGGTGTAAAGAATACGGCATATTAAAGAGATTGGCATTATCCACAAAGTCGAAAACAAAGAGGCAGTCTTTACCCGGTGAATTACGCATGCCGCGGCCCAGCTGCTGCATATAAATCGTCTTTGACATGGTGGGCCTGGCCATAAAAACAACCTGGGTATGAGGGCTGTCCCACCCCTCATTAAGCATCAGACTGCCTTTTGGCGCGCACCAGCGCTACTTCATACTATCACGCGATGAAAGATTCCTGGGTTGTATCCTGTTTTCTGCCGCTGCCTGGGCGCTGGAGGCCCGTGACCAGTGGATTGGGTGGACACAGAACGACCGCAGCAGGAGATTACACCTGGTTGTGAACAATGCACGTTACCTTATCTTTCCCTGGGTCCATGTTAAGAACCTGGCAAGCAAAGCTTTATCCTTAGCTGCAAAGCAAATCGGTTACGATTGGCAGGAACGTTATGGTTACAGTCCGGTATTGCTGGAAACCTTTGTAGACCCGGAAGAATACCGGGGCACCTGTTACAAGGCAGCGAACTGGGTAATGTTAGGATGGACAGCAGGAAGGGGCCGGATGGATCGCTACAAACAATATCTGTCTTCCCCCAAACATATCTACGTCTATCCCTTGCATCGCGATTTCCGGAGCATCCTGCGCGGAGAAAGCGGGGATGCAAAGTGAGTGAAGCCGGCTTCAAGCGTCATGAACGGATGAGGAAGCAGTGGGAAATTAGGGAACAGCTAAGCAGACTGGGGATGATGCAATGTACCCAAAGTTCCACTCTTCCAAACCGCAAGAGTAGATACAAAACAACGGAGGAAGAACAGGAGGTCGTACAGGCTACCACCGAAGAGAAGCTCAAAGTTGCTTATCAATTGCTGCCGGGGCTGTTAGAAAAATTATCCCGTGTTCCCGACCCCCGGGATCTGAAGAAAATCAAACACCAGATGTCAGTGATGATGCTCTACGGTATTCTCTTGTTTATGTTTCAAATTATATCGCGGCGGAAAGGGAATGAAGAGTTAACCGGTCCCCGGTTGCTTGAAAACCTGCGCTCCCTTTTTCCAGACCTGGAGGAAATGCCGCATCAGGATACCCTGTGCCGCCTGTTGGAAGAGATGGATGTGGACCGGATTGAAGACTGTTACTTAGATTTGTTGAGGCACTTAATCCGCAGAAAGAAGTTTCGGCATCTTCTGCGTAAAAACAGGTACCTTGTAGCAATTGACGGCACACAAAAATACGTCATGAAGGAATGTTGGGACAAACGCTATCTTTACCGCAAGGTTCAGGGCAAAGACGGGGAATATCAATATTACGCGTATGTCCTGGAAGCAGTCCTGGTGTTTACCAATGGCATGGTGCTGCCGCTGATGAGCGAGTTTCTGGAGAACAGCGATGAATTGACGGCAGTTGAGGACTACGAGAAATGGAAACAGGACTGCGAACTGAAAGCCTTCCATCGTTTAGCCAAGCGACTGAAGCAGGCGTTTCCAAAACTGCCCTTGACCATGCTTCTGGACGGACTGTACGCTAACGGACCGGTCATGGAAGCCTGCCGCAAGAACAAATGGGAATTTATGATCGTGCTTAAAGACAAATCACTGCGCTCGGTATGGGAAGAAGCCGAGGGCCTGATGCGCCTGGATGCCAAAGGAGAGTACCAACTGAGGCGGAAGTGGCAGGGGCGGAGGCAAATATTCCGGTGGGCCAACGGGGTCGAATATGACTACGGTGTTAACCGTCGCAAATCGCTAACCATTCATGTTGTGGTGTGTGAAGAAAGCTGGGAGGAGATTGATTCCAAAACGGGATGTGTTGCAACCAAAACCAGCCGTCACGCCTGGATTTCAAGTAACCCCATCGACCGGAAGAATATCCATGAACGTTGTAATCTAATGGGCCGCAAGCGTTGGCTGCAGGAGAATAACATATTGAAAGAAAAGCACCAGGGCTACAGTTATGAACATATCTTTTCCCATAACTG
>JBFMGN010000608.1:0-2934 GCA_040752435.1 Spirochaetota bacterium | reverse complement strand
AAAGAAATAAAGAGTTTCAGCATGGCGAAACCAAGTGGAGCCGCCCACGACGGCAAGGTTTTTTTATCCGACCGGAACACATTGAAGGTGCTGGATTTGGCCACATCCGGCCTGTTGTGGGAAAAAAATTCAGGTGGAACAATAACGGTCAGCCATGATCAGGTTTTTGTCAGTGAAGCAGAAAAATTTATTGTATATGATATCTCCACGGGCAGCCTTTTGTGGGAGAAAAAAATGGTTGAACCCCGGTTATTACTGCGCCGCCCGGGCGTTCTTTGGGTGGCAACGGATCTTTTCCGCACGGAGAAAGATCCTGAGGGACTCCGGAAAGTTATCCTGAAAGCCCTGCATCCGGAAACCGGACAAGGCATTTCGTCATTTGATTTTGTATGGTTGTCTAACGGCGGACCCGGGATTTTACCGATACGTATGGCGGCCTCGGATGGGGACAGCTGGAAATTTGACTATTTATACGGCTTAAGGTCTACACCGGCCGGCAACATACCGGAGCGGGTGTATATTACTTTAAAAAGTTTTAATACAGGTACAATGATGCTGCACGCGGATACGGGAAAAGAACTGTGGAATACAGAAAACCTGATTAGTCATCTCTCGAAGAGTTATGTTTTTTACGATGTGTTTTTAAACGTTGTATATTTTTATAACGATTGGTTTTCAGGAGAGCGGGAGTTCCTGATCCTTGATGAGAAAACCGGAGAGATAACACAGCACTTCACAAGTTACGGCAAACCGTTAACCATAATCGGAAATCAGCTTTTACTTGTTCAAAGAGGCGATATAATAACAACTCTGTCAAGCGTCAGTTTAAACAAATAAAGGAGATTGATGCTGATGCCATCGTTTGAGAGGTACATCTGGAAGTTATATGATAGGCCTGTGGAATCAGAAGATAAGTTGGCCGCTTGGTGGCCCTGGCGGGAAAAAAACGCCCGGAGGAATAATTATATGAAAAGAATCGGCTTAATCGGGGGTATGAGTTGGGAATCAACTCTTGAATACTACCGGTTGATCAACGAAGGGGTTAAGTTAAGACTGGGAGGCCTGCATTCCGCCGAGTGTTTGCTGTACAGCGTGGACTTTGGCCCGATTGAGTATTTTATCAGGACGGACCGGTGGGACTCTATAGCGCAGATTCTGACTCTGGCGGCGAAGACCCTGGAGGTGGCCGGAGCCGGTTTTATTGTTTTGTGCACCAATACGATGCACAAGCTGGCCGACCGGATTCAAAAGGAAATTAATATTGAGTTATTGCATATTGCCGATGCCACAGCGGATGAGATATTAAAAGCGGGTATAAAAAAAGTGGGCCTGCTTGGGACACAGGCCACTATGGAGCAGGAGTTTTACAAATCAAGATTGGAAATATATGGCATACAGGTTTTAATCCCTGGTGAACAGGACCGGAAAACGGTCCATGAAATTATTTTCAAGGAATTGTGCCTGGGTAAAATCAGGGAAGAATCCAGGTCGGAATACAAGCGAATCATCGGAGATATGGTTTTAAGAGGCGTAGAAGGGATAATACTTGGCTGTACAGAAATCCCGCGGCTGGTCAAACAGGAAGACGCCGAAGTTCCGTTATTTGATACAACGTACATTCACGCCATGAAAGCAGTGGATATGGCGTTAAACTGTTATAGTGCAAATTTTTTAACCCTAAAAACAAGGGTTTATGGTCAAATTATTTTAATTCTTTTTTTATTTTTGGTTAAAATAACGTGAAGCATTTGATCACGTTATTTTATTTTAGCGGGAGAAAGAAGAATAGACGCCCCAGTTATTGCCACAACCAGCGTCTACCCTTCCCAGATGAAAATGATCAAGATACACCATTTCCATATAACTGTACAAGAGTATCATAGCCGGGGTAAGCAAAATTTATTCCCTGATCTTTATGGATGCCCAAATCCTTTGTGTTGCTACGGAAAAAGGCTCCGCCGCCACGGGTTCTATAGCAGGAATGCGTTAACGTTATTGGCCACATATGTAGTTTTCATTCAACGGTACTATTGTCCCGCCTGCAGGAAGACAGTATCGTTACTTCCGTCTTTTCTGGCGCCTAACTTTCAGTACAGCGTGGCATGTATTTTCTTTGTACTTTACCAGCTGGCGGTACGCCGTAGGGTGTTTAAGTTTATTGCTGAAAAGATCAACTTTCATTCCGGGCGGACTGAGATGTCCCATCAACATATCTGTTTTTACAAAAAGCGGTTATTAAATAATCGTCCCCTCATTACAGGCTTTTTGGGTTCAAGAGGCATCGTCATTTCTGAAACCCATAATGACGCATGGTCAGCAACCTTTTTAGCTATGGCATACCGGCGAATCGGTCTCCGGTCATTTAGCCTTGAATATTTTAACTTCCAGTCCAGACACTTCATGAGTAAGCTTTAAAAACTGTCAATTTTCCTGCTCTTGTACCGTTTTTGTCTGTTTTGCTCTTTTTGCAGCCAATAATTTTGTGCCTGTCACAATATTTATCCTGCACTGTTTTTAAAATTTTGCAGCTTTTTTTATATTTGTTAGTCACACATACCATTTTCGGTAAGTTTTGGCTGGCACCTGGTCATGTTAACACTGACTCTATCTTGAGGAGGCATGACCATGGACGAAAAAACCAGAAACGAGATGGCCCTTTTCCGCTTCTCATTAATTGCGCCCCTGATTAACGGGACTGTAAACGGCCCTATCAAAGACTACCTGGAGGCTGTTTGCGCCAAGCCTCATCAGGTTCCCGGTACGGGCTTTAAGGAATTGGCGCCGGAAACAGTACGGAAGTGGCTTTCAGATTACCGGCGATACGGCTTGGAAGGGCTAAAGCGGAAACCAAGGAATGACAGGGGGCTCTCCCGCATCCTAACACCTCAGGCCGCCCAGGCTATCAAAGAATTGAAGGAACTGCACCCTCACAGA
>JBFMGN010000607.1:0-2940 GCA_040752435.1 Spirochaetota bacterium | reverse complement strand
ACACAAAACGACAGCACGGTATTTCTATTACTCTGCCGTCACTGCCTGTCAGCCGAATTATCCTTGCAAGAATGTTTACTTCCGTGACTTTAAACATTTCATCCGAGATTTTTATCCGAATCCCTTCGGCAGGCAGTTTTCGTTTTTCTTCGTTATAAAAATCATACTCGTAAGAAAGGCAGCAGAGGAGCCTCCCACACGGACCGGATATTTTCATCGAATTCAGGGAAAGGTTCTGTTCTTTTGCCATTTTTATGGAAACCGGTTTAAGTTTGTCGGTAATGCCGTAACAGCAGTACAATCGGCCGCATACTCCCAAACCTCCGAGCACACGGGCTTCATCCCTTACCCCTATCTGTCGTAATTCGATGCGCATTTTAAAAACGGAGACCAGGTCTTTTACCAGTTCCCGAAAATCAACCCGTGCTTCCGCAGTAAAAAAAAACAACATTTTAGATTCTTCAACGATATAATGAGCGGAGACAAGTTTCATATCCAAACCGTGAAGAAGAATTTTTTCTTTGCATATTTCAATGGCTTCTTCTTCCTTCTTTTTATTTTCTTCGTAGGCCTTCAAGTCTTTGTCGGTCGCTTTTCGTATTACAGTAACTGTTTCTTGCGCCTCCATTTCTTCAGATTTTGTGATTGGACCTAGTATTTTCCCGATATCTTTGCCGTAGCGGGAAGGAACTATGACATAATCATCGCTTTTGAGATTCAAGCCGGGAAAAGTGACACACACGGCGGTTTCACTGGAATGAATTATTTTTACCCTGTATCGTACAGCCTGAGGACTTACAGCCTTAAGAGTTTCCCCCGCGGCCGTTTCCTCCGGTTTTTGATGTTCCTCTTTTTCCTTCTCCGGTAAATCAGCTTCGGAAAATTCTTCCCCCGGATATGTAAAATCATCACCCATATTTATAATACTCCGTCAACGTATCAAGTCAACCAGCAGTCCTTCAATTTCGTTGATTCTTCTTAAGATTTCAAGCTGCTCTTTCTGGTTCTGTAATACACCGGCTGCCAATTGATCAAGCTTTTTATCAATTATTTTTATCAGTGTAAGCTCCGGCTGTCCTTTTCGCTTTAAAACCTTAAACCCTGAAAGCCGCTGTTTCTCTACTACGAAATTGTACTTTACAATATACCTGACAAAATTACGGACAGCGGTTTTATACGCCTGCACCCGGGAAAGAGTGGGATTTTCTTTCAATTTATCACCCAATTCATGTATTTCATCAAGGAAGGATTCGAGAGATTTTTTTTCACCGGCCTGATCTAGTGTTAAAAAATCCCCTTCTTCGTCTGATTCGACCGACGAGATGAGGGACGAAAAACCGGTCTTAAAAAGACTCTTTTTTTTTACTTTCTTACTTTCTTTGTGCTGCGTATTAAAGACTGCGGCACCAAAAGGATCTATCCTTTCCATGTAGTCCCCTTCGAGGGCGAGAAGCTAGGGTCAGCATATTGGGTAGCCCCCTTCGAGGGCGAGAAGCTAGGGTCAGCATATTGGGTAGAAACCTCTTTCGGACCTTCCGGGGAGGGGGCGTGAAAATCCTGGACCTTTTCGCTGTTTTGGGACACGCCTGGATTGCCGCTCTCATTTTTTTTATCAACTATTTTCCGGTTCTGCCCGGATGTAGAAGCCTTAAACTGTTTTACATCGTCGATATTATGAATGTCCTCTCTCCTTGTCTCTTCAATGATTGTGTTTGTATGAGACTCATTATTACTGACGGAACAACTTCCGTCTAAAACCACTCCTTCTTCAACTATCAGCCGCGGGGCGCTGACATTACCGATTATCATGCCTGTGGATAATACAATAACCTTCTGTCTTGAAAAAATATTTCCTTTAACGATACCGCCGACCACAACGGTCCCCGCTTTTATGGTGCATTCAGCCCGGCCGTTTTTGCCGACCAGAACTTTCCCTGTCGTTGTAATAGTGCCTGAAAAATCCCCGTCAATACGGAGTAGTCCGTTTAATTCAAGTTCACCGCGGAATTTTGTACCTTCACCTACGATTGAATTTATAAATGACCCATCTGTGGCAAAATGATCGCTCATTAATATCTTCGCCCATTAATTATTTTTATAAGATACATTTTTCAACCCGCTCTTAATACTTAAATATCTTTCCGGATCGACCACTTGCGAACCGATCCGCACTTCGTAATGGAGATGCGGCCCTGTTGAGACACCCGTATTACCAAGTGTTCCTACAACCTGCCCCTGGCTTACGAGTTCGCCTTCTTTTACATTAACGGTACTCAAATGGGCATATTTTGTAAAAAAGCCATATTTATGGCGGATAACGATAAAATTTCCAAACCCCAGGGGTTCAAACTTTTTTTCTACCACCTTTCCATCGGCGGTTGCCAAAATCGGCGCACCAAGCCGGTACGAAATGTCGATTCCCTTGTGCAAATACCATTTATGAGTAATAGGATGCTCCGCCGGACCGAAATAGTTTGTAATCACCCCTCTATTACCTTCGAGAGGCCAAAGGGTCGGCAATTCAACCAGCAGGGCACCGTGGGAAATAAGGAGATCCGTTATCTTTTCCAGAGATTCCACTGATTCCTGCATAAAAGTACTTAAACTTTGAAGATCGCCTAACTCCTTTAAAATACCTTCTTTCTGTTCTTCCACGCCGAAAAACGACGAGAGATCACCGGTGCTTGTATTGGCCGCCTTTTTTAGTGGATTTTCAAGACCAAGGGCATCCAGCGTTTTAGCCAGTGAACCTTCGAATATACTGGAGATTTTTTTAAGCTCGGCGATCTCATCTCTGACTGTTTCAAGACTGGTTTCCGTGTTTTCCAGATTCTTGGCTTTTGTACTCAACATTCTGGAAAGACCGCTGAAATAGGTACTGGAAAAGAAAAAGGCTGCCAGGATACCGGATAGGAGGATGGAGAGAAAAACAAGCGAGAA
>JBFMGN010000606.1:0-2940 GCA_040752435.1 Spirochaetota bacterium | reverse complement strand
CGGGCGTGGATCGGTCGCAGATAAAGGTTTACCATTTTTAACATTACCGTTTCTGTCTGCCAATGAAATTATCACCCTTTATTTTTAAATTACAGTACTTATGGAAAAGCGGACGCTACGGTATATCTATGCTTTATAGTTTAAAATCATCATTCTGTTAAACATATTATCTGTCTATGTTTCTCGCGTTACTCTCTCCCTAGGTTATAGGTTCCGGTATATCCATACCCAGTCCTTGACATGGAGCCTCGCACCCGTGTTTCAAGGGGCATAAGAGGCAACCCTGCTACGCTTGGTGCCCCTTTGGTTTTGTCAACACAAAAGTTGACCACTTGTGATAAAGTAAAAGTTGACCGGCCCCGATATTAAATGGTAAAGTGACAGATAATTCTGCCTACAATAGCACTTATCATTATTCATTATTAAGTTGTTGAGATGTGTTTGCTATGGATCTTTGCTGCAGGGTTTCACGAAAACGATAGCTTTCGCCGTTCATTAGATGGATATCAGCCCTGTGGGTTAAACGATCAATCAAGGCCTCGGTCATGCGCACATCTCCAAAAACCTCGGGCCACTTTTCAAAGTCCAGGTTGGTTGTAACAATGATGCTGCCAAGCTCATGCCTGGTTGAGCAAAACTGAAATAATAGTTCAGCACCGGTTTTACTAAATGGAATATAGCCAAGTTCATCCAATATTACCAGTTCGTCACGCATCCACTCCTTTTCCAGCTTTAGTAAACGGTGTTCTTCGCGGGCGGTTACTAACTCCTCCACCCAGCGGGCGGCTTGATAAAATCTTACCTTGCGGCCTTGCTGACAAGCAGCCAAGCCAAGGGCAGTGGCTAAATGAGTCTTGCCGGTTCCGGAATTACCCATGAAAATGATGTGACGCTTTTCTTCTATGTATTGGCCCTGGGTTAAAGCCAATATACGGGTTTTGCTAACACTGGGTATCAGACTGAAGTCAAAGGTTTCCAAGTTTTTAACCTGTGGAAAACGTGCCTGCTTTATCCTGCGGGCTACGGTGTTTTCTTCTCGCTGGTCTAATTCATGTCGCAGTAAAGCACTTAAGAATTCCAAGTGGTTAAAATCCCTGTCCTGTGTTTCCCGCAGTAGATCGGACAGTGCCTTGGCTGCTGCCGGCAGTCTTAACTCCTTTAGATAATGGGAAACCGTCATTATGTTCATGCCCCAACACCACCTTTAAGCAAGCTGGCATAACGGTGCAGCTGGGTAGGGGCTATTTGACTTGGCGTTATGCTTACCGGTGTTCGGGCAATGCTTTCCGGTTTTGAAGGTGGCCTGTCGATAATATCCGCCAATTGTTCTACCTCTGCCGGCAACAGCCTGCTTTGTTCCAGTGCCAGAATTAAGGCGCTGCTTAATATGTGGACAGGATAGCGGCGCAGCAGTAACAATACATTTACAAAACGCCGGTCGCCTTCTGCCGGGTCAATTCGCTGTACAGCCTGATGGTACTGGGCAAAGGGGGCGGGAAGATTAGCCTGCCGTACCGGTTTGGCTTGGCCAACAGAGCGAGGTTTTCTTTCTAGTAGTTTTAGGTAATGTTCCAGCTGAAACTTTTGTTTGCCTGCATCGTAACAGCGTTCATGGGTAGCCAGCTTGGTTTGTTGATAGTAGATTTCAATTTTATCTACATAGCCTTTGACGGTAACCATTTTACCTGTGTACTCAGTGGGCACAGAATACTGGTTTCGGTCAAACTGCACCAGGCTAAAGCGGTTTACTTTTGCCTCTTTTCTAGTGCAGCAGTCAAATGTATGAACAGAGAGGGGTAACAGCTTGTCCTGTTCAAGTGTAAAGGCTTCCCAGAAACTTTGCCGATTGCGGCCCCTTGGTTTTGTATTAAGTTTCCGGCAGCGTTCCTCAATCCAGTTGTTAAGGGCATCTATCGTAGGAAATTCAGGTACCGGTGTGAAAATATGCCACTTAACATAGCGAGCCAAGCTCTCAACGCCGCCTTTTTCATTACCCTTGGCACGGTTACAAAAGTCACTGTCAAAACCATGATGGGCGCGAAACTTGATAAAAGCATCCTGTTCTTCCCGTTTACGACCTACCAGCATACGTTTAACGGCGGTCTTTAGATTATCATAAAGAATGCTTTGCGGGACCCCATTGAAAAATACAAACGCCTTTTCGTGAGCATCGAAAAATGCTTCTTGTCTCTGATGTGGATAGAACCTGACATAGAAAGCTTTACTGTTGCTGAAGCGTATTAGAAATACATCACCGTTAATATCCTGGCCGTTGATTCTAACCGTGGCAGGAGTCCAATCACATTGGGCACGGCCAACCGGATCATGTTCCAGGGGAACATATGTCTCGACACGTTCGATATTCAGTTGTTGCTTAATTTCCCTGACCCAGCCCCGGACGGTTGAATCACAGCCGGTAAAGCCTTTCTCTTCTTGAAGGCGTTCAAAGATACGGCTGGCGGTGTAACGTTGTTTGGGTGGAGCATTAAGGTTTTCAACTATCCATTCGCGGATAATTGGTAAAAACTGT
This sequence comes from Spirochaetota bacterium, assembly GCA_040752435.1. GTDB lineage: Bacteria > Spirochaetota > Spirochaetia > SPDA01 > JBFMGN01 > JBFMGN01. Next base: position 410 of record JBFMGN010000606.1, on the reverse strand, counting down.
TCCTTAAGCGGTGCGGGTGGGGAAACTTTTCGTTTGTAACGTGTGACCTCTTCCACAGAACCATAAAGTATTTTGCGGATGGTCTGCCGGGCAAGACCAGTTTCTCTAGAAATTTGTCTTATTGATTTGCGTTCCTTGATGTGAAGATCTTTGATATACTTATAAGTGTCCACCTTGATCATCCTTTTCTACCTGCCTTTGCTGTTGTCTTGTCAACTCCAGCATAGCAGGTTTGATGGTCAGGGTGGTCAACTTTTTCTTTAGCATTTTCTTTTCTGGTGGTCAATTTTTATTCTAGCAAATACAATATGTATCCGAAATCTGTTTCTCAACAGTTCGACGACAAACGCATAGCCTCCGATCCGATACTTTTTGATAATGCTTGTGATTTTTTACTTTCAAAGTGCGGT
>JBFMGN010000605.1:0-2943 GCA_040752435.1 Spirochaetota bacterium | reverse complement strand
AAACTCCTCGGCTAAGACTGTGACCATCGGCATTTTTGACAAAAAGGGAACTCAGCTTCACACGAAGGTTCTGGGACCGATCACCGATGAAGTATACGCGACTCTTCCACAGTATTCCCTTTCACGGGAGAAAGTAATGTTCACATTCAAAGATATTCATGTGGAACTGAATCTGCCCGTGGATTTTGCCAAGGAACAGGTAGATATTTATGTTGCTGGTGGAGTGACGAAGTTTGAACGAGATAAGCCTTGGCCTGCTGATACACGCTTCTACATACGTCCTGATGTCTGCGCCCATTGCTATATGCTCAACGAACTTATTCTGGATAACCCTGAGCTGATCGTCTTGGATGCGAAAAACCCTGTGTACGTTGGCCCCGAGGGATACTTCAAGATTGTCATTGACGATTTCGACGGCGAAGCCATAAACGCCTGGCACATTGAGGACAGCAAGGGGACGAAAACTCCTAACTTGGCAGAGTACCCACGCAACAACCTCGATGTCATGGTAGGCCTAAATGGAACGGTTGAAAGCTTCTTGCGGAAGACTCTTCTGGAACGTTTGGCCTATAGGGAGAAGTGGCGGTTGAAATGACATACGTTTAGACAACAGGTGCCGGAAGATACGCCATTTTTGTGCTTTGAAACGTGGACAACGAAATGAACATGAGAGGTTGTATTATGGAGAAAACAATGCAAGCGGGTTCAGTCGTTTTAAAAAAAGCAAATAAAAAAGAGAGCATATGGAGTCTCCTTCCCAGCATGAGGGAGGCTGCCCCTGGTCTTTTGGCAATGGCCGTGATTGCTCTGTTCTGCGAGCTTCCAGGCGTCCCATGGCCCTTCACCATTGCCAATCTGTTAAAGTACATGGACGAAGTCTTACCGCCTATCTATGGCAAGCGGGTCTTCACCGATCTTCTCCACTTCAATTATGTGCTTATCGCGTTGCTGATAGGGATCTTCATTCGCAACGTCATTGGCGTTCCCAAGAGTTGGGAGCCGGGACTCACCTACAGCGCGATTTTCATGAATACTGCAATTATCATGCTTGGTTCCCAATACCTGCTTCGGGATCTCGTGCGTATCGGAACAGTGGCTGTCATCCTGATGGTTGTGTTTGTTTTTGGATCAGCTTTAGTAGTCATTCTCTTGGGGCGTCTGTTCAAAGTGAGTGATGCTCTCTCAGGGACGATGGCCGGTGGTGTCTCCTGTTGCGGCGTGTCCGCTGTGGTTGCCACGGCTCCACTCGTCGGTGCCAAGAGTGAAGAGGTTACCTATTCGATCGCCACGATTCTTTCCTTTGGTCTCATCGGACTCTTCACCATGCCTTTCATAGGACGCCTGCTGGAAATGCCGGATGTAACCTATGGGATATGGTCGGCTGTAGGTATCCTGAACTCAGCCCAGGTTATTGCCTCTGGATTCATGTACAGCTTCGATGCCGGAAAAGTCGCCGGTTTTGTTAATATCGCCCGTGTTGTCATGATTCCGGCTGCCGTTATTTTCATTGGGATTTTGATATTATCGAGGCAGATCACCGGGACCAAGATCAATAAATGGCAGGTGATGAAGGAAAAGTTTCCCATCTTCGTTTTAGGATTTTTTATTGTATGGATTGCCCGCTGTCTGGGATGGGTTCCACGCCCTGCCGTTTATGCCATGGAAGCGGTAATGACATGGTTTTTTACGCTTTCCTTTGTGGGATTAGGGCTTCAGACCAAGCTGGGAGACCTGAAGAAGGCTGGCATTAAGGGGCTGATGGTTGGGTACACAGCTAGCACGATAAAAGTCGCATTATCTTGTGTCGCCATTATTATTCTGATCAAACTAGGTTTGCTTTAAGGAGGACCTTCCATGACAGAAAAAAATGAACTCATGCAAGAGGATCTTCTGGATCGAAAAAAAGTCGAAGCCAATGCCGAGAAAAAAATGCTGAGACACCGGGTCGACGATTATGTGTCCCTTATTCTCGGAGTGGGGTTCTGCTTCATCATCTGGCTCTTGCAGTTGATGGGATTTTATTAGAATACAATACCCCGCAGTCTTTGCTGCGATCACCTTGTGTCGTCGGAGGCCATAGTGGCTAAGCATGAGCGAAGCCTCTGGTCAAGGGTGGGGTTTATTTTATACCTTGCTCACGAAGACGAGCGAAACGGATTTATTTATGGGTGACGGAATTCTACTGGTTCTGAAAGATCAAGCGCAGGAAACCTTTCTTCAGGTGGCCTTGGATTACGTAGAGACTTCATCTGAAGAAGTGACAGTGCTGCAAATCTTGAATTCGACTCTTTATCACTACGGGCACAACGACCTACTGGCGGGCGGACGGTCGAAGTCGGATTTCTTGCTGTACATCCGGAAGGAAGTGCTGGACAAGGGGCAAACTCAGGCTGATAAAGTTCTACAAGAAGCCAAAAATCGACAGCTCAGAGTGAATGTAGTATCCGTGGAGAGCGACGATGCGGCGGACGCAGTCATGGCTGAAGTCGTTAAGGGGTATAGTCTAATTATCCTGCCAAAAGAAGAAAAGAAGAGATTCCCATTGTTCCATAAGACAACGGGAGAAAGAATCCGTAAGAAAACATCTGTGCCCATCTTGGAACTCTGACAGGCTTCTGAAAAACCTGCAACACAGCGTAAGACGTCATGCTGAACTCGCTTCAGCATCTCATGAAATCAAAAAGTTGTGAGATACTGAAATAAGTTCAGGGTAACAGGTCCAAAGGGGTCTCCGATTACCTTAATTATGAATGCATCTCCAGGATTGACTTCGGAAGGCAAGACATCAGCCTGAAAGGCATCTACAGAGGCATATATGAAAAATACAAACAGTACCGAGCTAAGGAAACTTAAAATAATCATTTAATCCTTATTATATCCCTGCTGAGCCAAATAGTGCTGTCAAATAGTATGATAGCACTGTAAGGTAGTTTGTGAAGATAA
>JBFMGN010000604.1:0-2950 GCA_040752435.1 Spirochaetota bacterium | reverse complement strand
GGACCGCTCATTTTATACGCAGTGAAATTCGTCTTCTTCTCGAGGTCCGTAATATCCGAAGGATTAAGTGTTTTAAACACAAGATCGACCTCGCCCTTTTCAAGAGCAAGCCGCATGGTAGTAGCATCGGCAAAGTACCGGATAACGATTCTGTCAATATTCGGTTTTTTTCCGTAATAATCCTTATTTATTTCGAGAATTACCTCTTCATCCCTCTTAAAAGAAATAATCTTATAGGGACCAAGACCGACAATCGCACCGCCTTTAAGCTCCGACGGATCACGTACAATTTTATCGACGGGATAGACGTTCGGATTCAACGGTTGGTAAGGAACGGTCGCCACCAGGGCAGGGAAAAAAGCACAGGGGAAATTAAGGTTAAACCGCACGGTATAATCGTCAACTCGATCAACGGATTTTACATAATCCGTGACAAGCCAGGAAGGGTCACCCTTTAATGCAGCCACTCGGTCGATTGACCACTTCACCGTCTGCGCGTTGAAGGGTGTGCCGTCGGTGAACCTGACGCCTTTCCGCAGTTTAAAGGTAAAAGCATCTCCTGTCGCGTTAACACTGTAGCTCTCAGCCAGACCCATGGTCAATTCCGTTGTTCCGGGCTTATACAACATAAGCCCGCGATAGACATTCTGAAAAATCTCCCAGGTGTGGAAGTCATACGCGTGGGCCGTGTCCATGTCTGTCACTTTCTCAGTTGTCCCGTAAACCAGGACAGAAGGAGCCGCAAACGTAAGTCCGGTACATACAAGAAGAAGCAGGATAATCATTAGAATTTTTTTCATAGGCATCTCCTTTTTTAAAAAATTTTCGATATTAAATCAATCATCCTACGTTTATCATAATTGGTCAAGAAATTTTTTCCTTTTTAAAAAAAATGAGAGAACTGTAACAGAAGATCACTACCTTATATGCCTGCCCTAAATTCTCGTCCCCGAAGAGGGTAAACGCGGATTCCGCGGCTTAATAAAACAAGCAAAAAGGTTAGCCCCCTTCGAGGGCGAGATGTCTGGGCGATAAAGATGGGTAGCCACGGAACCCGCGGAAATATACGGAAAAACTATAAATTGAGAAAATATCTTCTAAACAAACCATTCACATACTTCAGTATCCTCAACACTATTCGATATACTTCCGCGTCCTTCCGTGTGATTCCGCGGCTAATTTTCCTTCCTTTATCACCCTAGCTTCTCGTCCCCGTAGGGGACTACCCAGGCGTTACCGGCCTGCCCTCGCGCGCCGATTTTATCAGGGCTTCAAGAACTGCAATATTTCTAAGTGAATCGTCAATAACAAACTCAGGTTCTTTTCCGTATAAAATCGTGTCGGCAAAGTGATCGAACTCCATACGATATTCATCGGCAGGAAGGAAGGTTCTCTCTTCCCGCTTTTCATTTTTCTGTATTGTAATGGCTGTCTCTTTTCCATAAGATACATAAGCCCAGGGTACCTCGATTAAGCCTTTATCCCCTATCACTGTATAGTAAAAACGAGGTTCTTCCTCCATACTTACATGAAAATTTGAAATAATATTGCCCGGGAATCGTAAAGTGCCGGCAAAAGTCATATCCACTCCGGTTTTTGACAGGTTTCGGGTTGCATACACCTCAACGGGCTCCTCGCCGGTCAGCATCCGGGAGACATGGACGCAGTAACAGCCTACATCGTACAGTGCACCCCCTCCAAGTTCCGGCCTCATAAGATAGCTTGTATCGTTATTCAGTCCATAACTGAAAGCGGATTCAATTGCCTTAACTGTTCCTATTTCACCTTGTCGTACCATTTCCAGCACAGCCCGGTTTCTGGGATGGAAACGGTACATAAAGCCTTCCATTAAAACCAGTTTCTTTGCCTGAGCCGCAGTAATCATCCTTTCCGCCTCTCTGACAGTTAGTGTAAGAGGCTTCTCGCACATAACATGCTTCCCGGCGTCAAGGGCGTTTAAGGTCCATTGGAAATGCAGGCCATTGGGAAGCGGGATGTACACGGCATCAATTTCAGGGTCTTTCAGTAATAACGCATACGAACCGTAGTAACGTTGGATGCCAAGCTTATCCGCCCAGGTTTTTGCCTTGCCTTCAGATCTGGAGGCAAGCGCCGCAACAGTGATCTTTTCTGATTTCTCTAAAAGCGGAATAACCCGGGAAATCGCAATGTCCGCCGCTCCGAGTACCCCTAAACGTATAACTTTCTTAGTCATAGTGAAGCAACCTCACCTTCCTTAAGTTTTTAACAATTTAGTATAGATACATTTTTACGGAATCAGTCTCTAATTATACCTAAATGTTGCAAAAAAATCTCGCTTTAGAGAACACAAGGGAAGAAGAATTTAGCACAGAGAACACAGAGAGCACAGAGGAGGAGTGGCACACTGAAAAAAGAAGGAAGAAGAATTCCGCACGGAGAACACGGAGGAGTTTTATCATAAAATGTTTTTCCGTATATTTCCGCGGGTTCCGTGGCTAATCCCTTTTCTTTTTACTTAATTCTTCTAATTCACCGTAAATGGGTGCTCCTTAATCTCTGTGTACTCTAAAGTGAAATTTCTTCGGGTATAAGATGTAATAGAATTTCGCTTAAGAAAACACAAAGGCCACAAGAGTAAATTGACAGATTGATTTTTGAATTATCATCCGTGCAGGCGAAACCCTATTATTTTTCTATGAATCCCGCACTAACCGACATAGCCGCTTATATCGAAAAAGATCAAGAGACCGGATCGTATGTCGGTATCGTTCCCGTAATGTGAAATATCAAGCAGGCAGGAGTGTTTTTATATTCTGCCAATCGTCAGATTTTTGCGATGCCATCCATAAATCATAATTTGTTTGAAGATTTAGCCATAGCTCCGCCGAGGTATTAAACGCTTTGGAAAATCGAAGTGCCATATCCGGAGTTATGGAACCTCTCCCATTTATAATTTTTGAAAGAGTTT
>JBFMGN010000603.1:0-2951 GCA_040752435.1 Spirochaetota bacterium | reverse complement strand
GAGAAAAAAGACTTAATTCGAGATGTCCTGACTGCGGATAAAAAACTTTTCCCGAAAATTATGGCGACCGTCTTGCGAGTAAAACAGCACCTTCTTACAAAAGAAGATCTGGAAAACCCGGAAGAAGCGCGGATATTCGAATTGTACGAAACGGCACTAACAAAATACAATGCCTTCGACCTGGATGATCTGCTCTACAGGCCCTGCCGGCTTTTCATGGATAACGAGGCTATACTTTTAAAATACCGGACCCGATACCGATTTATCCTGGTTGACGAATATCAGGATATAAATTTCCCCCAATACCGCCTGTTAAAGACCCTTATGCCGGAAGAAAATTCCAACCTGTACGTAATAGGTGATCCTAACCAGGCGATATACGGGTTTCGAGGAGCAGATGTTGCCTTTATCCGGCGGTTTAAAGAGGATTACCCGCCCGCTGCAATTTACACTTTACAAAAAAGTTACCGGTGTACCGACAATATTCTCCGCGCCTCGCATAATCTTATTACCTTATCGCATAAAGGTTCATTAGAAAACGATTCATTATTACAGGGCGTTCCGGGCGACGTTAAGATAAAAATCTGTGAACAGGCGAGCGATAAAAGCGAAGCTGAGTTTACTGCACGCACCATAGAAAATATGATGGGTGGACTACGGTTCTTTTCCATAGACAGTGATATAACCGGAGGAGAACACCATGATAAAATCGAGAGCCTGTCCGATTTCGCTGTTCTCTGCCGTCTAACCAGGCAGATGGACGCCTTTGAAAAGGCTTTTAAAGATCATTCCATTCCTTATCAGAGGATTGGAGAATCGGCATTGTTTATAGATAAACCGTCGCGCACAATAATGGAAGTCTTGGAGTTCCTTTTAAACCCGGAAAACATTCCCGTAAAAAACAGATTAATCAGCGATAAAGTCCTTACCGCCCAAAAAGCCGACCGCTTTGAACATCTTCGTCAACGGCTGATCTCACCGACACCTCCGCCTGTAAAGGAGCTGATAGAAATTATCCTGGATAAGGAGCTGATACCGGGGGTTGCAAAAAACGAGCACGAAATAACCGGACTCCTGGGTTTGGCTGAAAATTACGGCAACCGAATACGGGAGTTTATCTCAACCAGAACCTGCGGTTCCGGTGTGGATGTTTATAACCACCGTACCGAGGAAGTGACGCTGATGACAATCCACGCCGCAAAAGGCCTGGAGTTTCAATGCGTCTTCATCGCTGGATGCGAAGACGGCCTTCTCCCCTACTCGTTGTTTGATGCAGAGAAATGTGATTTCGAAGAAGAACGCCGTATCTTTTACGTCGGTATGACCAGAGCCAGGCAGTACCTTTTTTTAACCTATGCGAAGACACGAACCCTTTTCGGCAGGCTGTATCGCCTTGATAAAAGCCCCTATCTATCGCAAATTGAAGAAGAACTGCTGGAAAAGGTGAAACCGGATTACACTGCCAGAAAAAAACCCGAAGACAGGCAGCTTAGCCTTTTTTAACCTCCACTTAAGCCATATGCTGCCTGCCCTGGTAATGCCTCCGGTCCTGCCCGGCTTCGGAATTATCGGAGACCGTGATCGCGAAACGTCGTCAGGATTCGCCGGATGTAATCGGTATTCCGTTCAAAAAACGATTCATAACTGCTGTAATCTATCCGTTTATATTCACTCCCACCCTGGTGGATGAGAATCTGAATAACCCGGTTCAATGAGCCGCTGCGTGGATCTACACACACATACGATATGCTTGGGGCACTGTTGATCGTATCGGTAATCACGCTGGTCGGTTCGATAAAGTAGCTCGCAGTCAGAAGATGGTTCGCAAAGTACACGTAAGGACTTGAAAGCTCACTTTGGCCTAAAGACAGCGGCTCAACGGTCAGGTATCCATCCCGTTTGGAAGCTCCTTCATACCGGTATCCATCCTTGGCCGTCAATCCGGTTACCGGCTTCCAGTGGTCATCCAGCCGAAACTCAACATTGTATAAAAAGCGGATTACCGGATTATCACTTCCGACTGCAGGCTGGTCGTACTTCTCCACTTTCGGTTGCGGCGGTGTAGTAACCATCAAGAACCACGGAACTTCGTCGCTGCTCACTCGGCCGAAGTGCTGTAATTTAAGCCCCTTTCCACCAGGCGATGGATCATTCAGTTCGAAAACCTGTGTCACTGGAACCCAGTACTTGAGCACCCCTTCGGTCAACACCTTCCCATCCAGGCTGCGTTTGGTCAGCCGGATCTCGTCGGGAAATTGTACAGACGGCTTAAGCCTTCGCAACTGTGAAAAGGCAAATATACTATCCACTGCCTGAACGGCTGCCTCCCGCGCCTCCGGATCACTGCTGCCCCGCTCGAACTGAACACGCTCCGGGTTCCGGTAATTCTCACGATCAATCAGCGTATTGAACACGACCTCTGTACCGTTGCGATCCACAACCCGGGCAAGCACATGATTGTCGGGAAACTGGAGAAGCCCGATCAGCCGGTCCGCATCACCCCGCCGGTCGATGTAATACACGTACGCGCCCGGCACATTAGTGATCTGGTCCAACGGGCTTTGGGCATATACAAAAGGGACGGCAACACAGCCGAGTACTATCAGGAGCGTGAACACTGTGAAACCAGTGTGCAGCCGAACCTCTGCCGGTCTTAAGCCCTTAACTCCTTCAAACCTATTCATTTTCATTCGCATAATATACCTCCTCTTTCCATGAGATGAAATAAAAAACCATCAACCGGTTGCCGGTCATTCTGCACCCTCTCACCGCCGTGACATCCCGGACAGCTTCGTCCAGATATCATACCCCTGCCGCAGGCCCCAGCCGAACATTGTACTGTTTATCCTTCTCCAGGTATCGGTATCAAAGACGAAACATCCATCCGAGTTGGCATTCGAAAAATCAACATCACTATAAATCGTCCTATTCTGATGCCATAGCCAGCGGCC
>JBFMGN010000602.1:0-2954 GCA_040752435.1 Spirochaetota bacterium | reverse complement strand
TATTAGCCACGGAAATATGCGGAATAATAAAATTGTTTATTAAGCAAAGAATTATTTACAGTACTTTTTTTCCGTGTTTTTCCGCGGGTTCCGTGGCTAACTCCTTTTCTTGTTTTATTAGCCGCGGAATCACACGTTTATCCTCGAAGGGGAGAAAGATACGGAAGGCCACAACCATTAATACTTTTTCCGTATATTACCGCGGGTTCCGTGGCTAATTTTCCTTGATTTTTAAAATTGGCTCTATGGTCTTTAATATATCACAAAGGTCTTACTTTTTAAGGCTAAGTCTATTAAACTGTCGCGTTTTCGCTTTCTGCCAGGGTGCTGAGTTTCTCGCTGTCGATCAATGTCATATTCTTTTCTTCCAGTTTTACGATTTCATGTTTTTGAAATTCTTTTAAATAGGAAAAAACAGTTTCCGGTGAAAGGTCGAGATTGATGGAAATGTCGCGGGTTACCTTTATGTGATCCAGAACGGCGTTCTCCATACCGGCCTCGGCAAAAGCGTAATACAAGTTAAGGGCTACCAGTCCCTTTTCATCATGTTTTTTCAGGTGATGAATTTGCAGATTCGCCTGCTGCAGCCGGCGGCAGAGCTTATCGATGATATTAAGAGCAATTTTCGCATTTTTCTCAATCATCCCGATAAAACCTTCCCTGTTAAACTCGAGGTATTTTACCGTATCCGCCGCAGTGGCAGTGGCGGTCCTTTTCACCCGGTTTACAAGCGCCATCTCACCAAAAAAATCCCCCTTACCCAAAACAGCCAGGGTGTGTTCCTTCTCGTCAATTCGTTTCGTTATCCGTACGCTCCCCTCCTGAATTATATACATCTGATCCCCTTCCTCACCTTCCCTGAAAATGATTTTTCCGGTGTCTACAACCTTTCCGTATTTTTTAAACAACAGATCATCGGCCATACTGTCTAAGGCTCCTCTTTGCTCTTGCTATAAAATATATCGGATTAAAGGGTAAATCAACTTAATTGGGCGATAAATGTAAGCTGCTTTCTTCTTAAACGGTTAAAACCTGAAGCGCCAGGGACAACAGACCTGTTATGTCTAGTAGTGGAGAGCGCTTTTAAAAAAGGAGTCAGCTATGCACCTTAAAATAATCTTTAGTATTTTCCTTGTGTCTGTTTTAATTCCAATTTCATGCGGTCCGATTTCGGATTTACGCACAATCGCGGATTTGGATTATCACCCGCCGGTTATGAACGGGATTGAGACGGAAGATGCCCAAAAACTGGTTATCAGGTTCAATGAAAAAGCCAGTATTATTACAGGGAGTATCAATATCCTGCCGAAAATCTCCATTGAGTCGGTAACTACCAATGAGGAGAGTATTATTCTCCAATTCCAGGAGACTCAAACCCCGGGGCAGGAGTATATCCTTGAAGCGGCTGTCCGGGATGAAAAAGAAAACAGCATGAATTTTATGACGAAGTTCTACGGCTTTAACCCGAATATCCCGCAATTATGCATAAATGAGTTCATTACCCAGGGTTCGGGGAAGCACCCGGATCTTGTAGAACTGTATGTCCTTACTCCTGGAAATATGGCAGGCATCTGTATGTATGAAGGCACCCCCGATACCTGGGACGACAAGATGGTGTTTCCGCCTTTTAACGTCAACAAAGGCGATTACATCCTGGTTCATTTTAAACCTCAGGGCATTCCAGAGGAAATAAACGAAACGGAGGCCAAAAATAAATCGGGGGGATATGATGCCAGCCCTGAAGCCTTTGATTTCTGGTTGAAAAACGGTACTGGTCTCTCCGGCAATAACGGCGTCTTAAGTATCTATTCCAACCCCCATGGTAAAATCCTGGATGGTGTCCTGTACAGCAATCGTACTTCCGCCTCAGATGATCAATATCGCGGGTTCGGTTCAAAGGATGTACTGGCCATGGCGGAAGAACTGGTTGAAGATAAAGGGTGGATTATTCGGGGAGACCTGGTCGCGCCGGAGGATGCCGTCAATCCCACAGGCAGTACAGCCACACGCTCATTGTGCCGGAGCAGCCGGTCTGATGACAGCGACAGTTCCCAGGACTGGCATATCGTGCCGACGAGTACCTCGACTTTTGGTTCCCGGAATAGTGATGCGGTCTACACCCCTTGATTTGAAGGCACTCGGCCGCAGGCGTATTATTATCGTATATATATTAACCGCTAAAAACTAAATGTATTCGGAAAAAATGTCTTCTATTGCCTTGCGCGAACCGGCACCGACTCTCTGCTTTACGACCTCCCCGTCTTTGAATAACAGGAGGGTCGGTATGCTTATTATGCTGTATTTTGAAGCAATTTCGCCTTCAAGATCGACATTAACTTTTGCAATTTTTAATTTACCGGAAAAATCAGCCGCTATTTCCTCAAGGATTGGCGCTACCATTCTACATGGGACACACCAGTCAGCCCAAAAATCGACCAGCACGGGCAGGGTTGACTTGAGAACCTCCTCTTCAAAATTACCCGTAGTGACAGTTACTTCAGTTCCCATATCCTCTCCTTAAAAATTCACCGTGGATCAACATGATGATCTTTTCCACCCGTTTACATTCAACTATTTAAGAATTTCGCTGTTTTTTGCAATTCTGTCAAGTTCGGTACAGTATTAAGTAACCGTCACAACCTGAAGGCTTTCAATAGCCTTCTTGAGCGTTTCATAGATCGGCTTCTGCTCGCCGTAGATACAATCGGTCAAATTATTTACGAAAAACGAACCTACTACAAGGGCATGGGCATAGGGTTGAAGCAGTGCCACCTGGTGTGAATCCCGGAGGCCGAAACCGGCGAGGATTTTACATCCATACGCATTAAGCCTTTTCAAAAAGATGATATTCTCATCCGTAAGCTGCGTATAGCTCCCGGTAATTCCGGTGCGAAGGGCGGCATAGACATAATCCGGTTTTACTTTCATTATTTCTTCAAGCCGTACCGTACTGA
>JBFMGN010000601.1:0-2960 GCA_040752435.1 Spirochaetota bacterium | reverse complement strand
CAAAGTCTTGTAACAAAAAAAACATATACTATTGGAGTTGTGGTTCCCAATATAATCGGGACCCTGATGAGCGATTTAATCCTTGGAATCGAGAAGTATGTCAATAAAGAAGGGTACAGCCTTATGCTCTGCATCTCGTATGAAGACCCGGAGAAGCAGTTGAAAGAGGTTAAACTTTTAGAACAGAAGCATGTCGACGGTATAATACTGTTTTTTATTGGAAAAGAGAGTGAGGCCGATGCAATCTGGGAATTAAAAAGAAGAAACTATCCCCTTGTATTAATTGACAGGTATATACCAAGCATCGACACAGATTATGTAGTCAGCGACAATTTCAAAGGCGGGTATATTGCCGCCGAATATCTGATAAATAAAGGGCATAAGAAAATCGGACTGCTGATGGAACCGGAGAAGGTCACTTCCACCCGGGAGCGGCGCGAAGGCTTTAAAGAAGCCCTTCATAACCACGGCATTATCTTACGGGATGACTATATAAAGCAATCGCAAATCCGGCGGGAGAAAAACGGTTATACCTGTCTTAACGATTTTATGGACATGAACGAGCCTCCGACGGCAATTCTAATAATTTCAGAAGAGTCTACAATCGGGGCTCTTGAGGCTGTAAAGGACCGAGGGCTAACCGTACCAAACCATATTTCGATTATAGGTTATGACGATTCTGAACACATCTTTCAGCTTTTGGAGCCGCCGGTCACGGCTGTCAAACAGCAGGTTTTCGAAATGGGGAGAAAAGCGGGGGAAATTCTTTTAAAAAGGATACATGGCGATAAATCACCACCGTATAAAGTTTTCTTGACGCCGAAACTGATCGAACGCGATTCCGTATCTGAGATGCATGTAAAAACGGCTAAAAAACGTGGCAGGAGATAAAAGCAGACGGAAAAGAACAAAAAGATACAATACGCATTATTTTAGAGTAAAAAAAATGATCGTTTGGATTATTACTTTTATACAGCCCGTTAGCAAACGATCTAAAAAATAATTTTTATCAAAATGGAGGAAAACCATGGTAAAAAAAGTGTTCTTAGTTGCAATGGGAGTCCTGCTATGCCTTTCCGGTTTTACCTTTGCAGCCGGCAAAACTGAAGAGAAAACCGCTATGGCAAAGCCGGAAGCCTTAAAAATTGCTTCGGTCGCCTGGCCGTCCATGAAAGAAGTGCAGCTTAAACTTTTTTCACTGTATGAAAAAGCCAAGGGAGTTCAGATTAAATACATCGATGTCGGTTCGGGCGGAATGGAGGGTTTCTGGCAGTATATGAAATCAAGATTCGCTTCCGGTGACCTGCCCGATATTGAAGTAACCTTTGCAGGCGCCACTACCTGGGAACGTGACAATGATATTCTGACCGGCGGCAACCACTACGTTAACTTTGATGATTATCTAGAACAGTCGAACCCCTACGCAGGCGGTACAAAATGGAAAGACCTCTTTGTTGAAGGTATTTTCGATAATCCGGGGGTAAAGTTTATGGGCGCGGATCAGAAATCACACGTATGGGCCATTCCCTTCGATAAAAACATGATGGTGTTATTCATGTGTAGAGACATCCTAAAAGAAGCGGGAGCCCCCGAATCTTTTAATTCCTATGGTGAACTGACCGCTGCTATGGATAAGGTAAAAGCGCTTAATAAAAATTATCTCCCGTATACCTATAATCCGGGTTCAGCGTACTGGTACCCTTCAATATGGCTGGATCAGGTCTGGAGAGAGCTTGAACCCAAGATTGACACCGACAGGGATAAAGCCTTCAGCCAGAAAGAGGCCTATAGCGCTGTAAAAAATGGAATCGTAAATTATGATGATCCGGCCTGGAAAGAGGTAATGTTGAAATGGAAAACGTTTGTCGATAAATACTTTCCCTCCGGCTGGCGAGGCAGACCCTGGACAGGTGAGGGCGGGTTAAAGACAACATTCGTAACCAAGCAGACCGCTTTTTTCAGGGACAATTCCTGGTTCGCGACAGACCCGGGTGTGGAGCAGAAGGGTTTTGACTGGGTTCCGGGAATCCAGCTTGCACCCGGTCTGACAACAAGTGACAGCAAGTATGTTAAGGGCACGGCCCGGACAACAAACGGAGCCGGGTTTGTACTCATGGTCTTAAACAACAAGAATAAAGAAACATCAATCGATTTCTTAAAATATATTACAGCCCCGGATACCGTAAAATCTATTTCTGACCAGGCGCTTTTGATGGTGCCGATAAAGGGTATAGAGTTTAAAGGGCCGAATGCCGCCAGGACAAAGGATGTGGAAAAACTCCTCGCTTCCTCTCCGGTTTCAAATCCCTGGGAAAATTATGTATTTTTAAGGTTGACTGAGGGATTCGATGGGGACGCACGGAATGCTATTCTCGATTTTATGGAAGGGAAAATCGATATTACCGCTTTATCACAGAAAATGAATTCAATGGCTCAGGCCACCGTAAAGGAACTGGCCAGCCAGCACCCGGATTGGTAATTGTTGATAGATAATTGGCAGGCGTGTAACATACCTGCCAATTATTTTTTTAAGGATTTCTGATGATATTAAAAAATATCTGGAAAAACCGGGGGTTGTATCTATTCCTTATTCCTTCTTTAATCCTTGTAATAATCTGGGCATACATTCCAATTATAAATTCGATCACCCTTTCCTTCTTTAAATGGAAATATCCGACTCTGACAGACCCGCGAGGTTACAGGGTTTTTAATGGCTTGAATAATTTTATAAAATTGTTCACAGATGAAAAGTTCTGGTACAGTTATAGAAACTGGTTAAAGGCCTTTTCAGTCATACTTTTCTCCTATTTAGTTCCACCGCTTATAGCGGCGAACATCGTATTTCATTTAAAGACGGAAAAACGAAGATATTTTTTTAGAACACTCTTTGTTGCCCAGCTTGTCGTGCCTACCGTAGTTGTATTCCTTATCTGGCACTTTATGTACAGTTCAACCGGACC
>JBFMGN010000600.1:0-2983 GCA_040752435.1 Spirochaetota bacterium | reverse complement strand
GTTCTCGGTTCGAAACCTCATCTCCCCGTAGGGGGCTACCCGATATGCCTGCCCAAGCTTCTCGTCCCCGTAGAGGATAAATGTGCTTCCGTGGCTAATAAATTCTGGTTTTTGAAATTGCCTCAAGTAAACGTTTTAAGGAGAAATTGCGTCAAAGCTTCAAGGGTTTTTTCAATGAGAATCGACTTTTTCGGGAGGTTGAGCGCTTCTTGTAAGACGGATGGGATATCGGGATTCACTCCCGTTGCCTGACTAACGATTTCCAGGAATTTTGCCGGATGGGCGGTAGACAGCACAACCACCGTACTGTCGGAAGAGTCTCGCTTTTTTAAGTATCTTTCTGCTGCCAGATACCCGACCGCAGTATGGGGATCAACGAAAATTTTATACTGTTGATATATTTCACTGATTGTATCCATTGTTTCCTTGTCGGTGACTACATCCTCCATTATTAACGAATGCATTTTTTCCCAACTGTGGCCGAATAGAGCCTGGAGACGCTCAAAATTGCTCGGGTTACCTACGTCCATTGCATTTGAGCAGGTTTGTTTTGAAGGGCGGGGAGTAAAGACCCTGGTTTTTAAATATTCCGGTACAACATCATTGATATTCGTCGCGGCTATGAAACCCTTAGCCGGTAACCCCCATTTCCACGCAAGAACACCGGCAGTGAGATTACCGAAATTACCGCTGGGTACGGAAAAGAAAAGGTTGTTCTTTTTTGTTTTTAAAAGATTGGAGGCATGTACATAGTAAAAAGACTGGGGGATGAGTCTCCCCAGATTTATTGAGTTTGCCGAGGTTAGATTGAGCTTACGCTGAAGAAGAGGATTTACAAAAGCCTCCTTCACCATTTTTTGGCAATCATCGAAATTCCCTTTAACTTCCAGGGCGATAACATTTTCGCCTATCGTGGTAAGCTGCTTCTCCTGTAATGGACTGACCCGTCCGGAGGGGTACAGGATTACAACATCGATGTTTTTTTTGCCTTTAAAAGCCCGGGCTACCGCGCTGCCGGTGTCGCCGGATGTTGCAGTCAGTATTATTGCCCTTTTATTATGGCTTAACAAAAATTCTTCCATGATAGCAGCGAGAAATGATGCACCGAAATCTTTAAAGGCGCAGGATGGACCGTGGAAAAGTTCAAGCAGATAGATTTTGTCGGTTATTTTTCGTAATTCCGGCGAAAAGTTGAATGCTCTTTCGCATATCTGGGCCGCACTGTCGGAACTGAAATCGCCGGCTAAAATCGTTGAGGTAATCCGGGTAGCAGTTTCGGTAAAAGAGGTTTCAGCCGTAAAGCGTTCGAAAAGTGGGCGGAGATCCGGGGATTCAAGCGGCAGGTAAAGACCGCCGTCAGGGGCTAAGCCGGAAAAAACGGCTTCCCTGAAGGTTACGGTTTTTTTCATATCCCTGGTACTTGCAAATTTCACGTATCGTCTCCTTTTACAATATTACTCCAGAAATGCCCTGTGAATGGTATTCAATGCACCTTCCCTGTCTTTCTTATGCACTACAAAAGATATATTCCTTTCAGATGAGCCCTGGGCAATGGCAAGGACGTTGATATGCTCTTTCCCCAAGGCGCTGAATAATTTGCCGGAAATACCCGGCGTACCGCGCATATTTTCTCCCACCACCGCAATAATCTCCAGGGAATCTTTTAACTCAAAACGTTGAATTTTCTTTGTTTTTCGTTCTTCCACCAGTTCGGTTTCAAGGGCTCGGATGGCTTTGGAAGCTTCGGTTTCCCTTAAAACTATACAGATGCTGTGTTCTGAGGAGGCTTGAGAAATCATTATTATATTTATGTGGGCATGGGCAAGAGCGGTAAAAACCCGGGATGCGATTCCCGGAACGCCTATCATGCCGCCGCCTTCGACATTTATTAAAGCTACATTTTCAACGGAAGCAATCCCTGTAATCATCCTGCCGCTTGGGGGTGATTTCTCGGTTATGAGAGTTCCCTCGGCCGAAGGGTTAAACGTATTTTTTATCAATATCGGTATTTTTTTTTCTACTGCCGGGATCAGCGTATACGGATGGATTACTTTAGCCCCAAAATAGGCGAGTTCCATCGCATCCTGGATTGAAATCGCCGGCTGCACAAAGGCATTTCTTACATATCTGGGGTCGGCGCTGTAAACGCCATCGACGTCAGTCCAGATTTCGATCACCTCAGCCCCCAGTCCTGCTCCGACAATTGAGGCGGTGTAATCAGAGCCGTTTCGGCCGATAGTGGTAGTAACACCATTCTCATCCGAAGCGATAAAACCGGTTATTATGGGAATTGAATCAAAGTGTGCCAGCTTCTGTTGAATAGTATTATAGCTGATTTCAAAATCAACATCGGCATTCCCGTAGTTCTTATTTGTCCGAATAATCGTCCGTGCATCTACCAATGTCGCCGGAACTCGGAGAGACTTGAGATACAAGGTAAAAATGGTGCAACTGAGCAGCTCCCCGAAACTCATGACAAGATCCAGACTCCGGGGTGAACATTCTCGAACGAGTTCAATACCATGGAGTAGATCCTGTAACTCATCAAGCAGGGGTGTTAGAGCTTCAATGGCGGCTGTTTTTTCAACTGGAGTAAAGAGCGCCTGTACGGCTTTTTGATGTTTTTGCCGGATTTCCGAATAATGGTCACGGTAATCGGGATTGGCATTTTCAGCCTTCTCGGCACAGGCAATTAGCAAATCCGTTACACCTTTCATGGCGGATAGAATAACCACCGGTTTACTGCCGGTTTCCCGGGCTATAATCCCGCCGACTTTTTGTATTCGTTCTGCATCCTGGATGGAACTTCCGCCGAATTTCATGATTTTCATAAACGCGTATCTTATACCCTGTTTTCGGTTTTTTTTCTATACTCCCGTTATAATTATGGGGAAAAAGTAATGGCAAAAAGCTTTTTTCCTTGTTACTATGGTGCTAAGGAGAGCCATCGTGAAGAATCTTTTCTTCATTTTCCTTTCCCTCT
>JBFMGN010000060.1:0-10159 GCA_040752435.1 Spirochaetota bacterium | reverse complement strand
AAATCGATAAATGTGAGATTCTCCTTAGAATGATCGGCGAAGACAACCTAATTATTGCACCGGCCGATTTCATTCCCGCAGCGGAACGGTATAACCTGATGCCCTCCATTGACCGCTGGGTTATAAAAACCGCCTTACAAATATATAAAAAAATAGGCAGTACAACAGTTAACAATCCCCTTTTGTTTTCTATAAACCTTTCGGCCGAGAGCATTGCGGATGAAACTTTTCTTGAGTATATCTACCACCTGTTTAAAAAAAATGAAGTAAAACCCCAGGCTGTCTGTTTCGAAATAACGGAAACGACTGCCATAAGCAATATGGCAACGGCATCCAAGTTTATATATGAACTAAAAGATCTGGGTTGTACCTTTGCCCTTGATGATTTTGGAAGTGGTTTTTCTTCGTTTAATTATCTGAAAAATATGCCCATCGATTTCCTGAAAATTGACGGATCATTTATCAAAGATATGGATGAAAATCCGGTTAACTGCGCCATGGTGGAGGCTATTAACAACCTCGGACATGTTATGCGTATAAAAACAATTGCGGAATGTGTGAGAAACGGCGCAATTCTTTCAAAGCTAATAAACCTGCAGGTTGATTATGCCCAGGGTTACGAGCTAGGTAAACCGGAACCTCTTAAAACCATGCTTAGAAATTGCTGAATTGATGGACGCCCTGAATGGGAACCCACCTATAAAGTAAATAGAGGTTCCCTGATATTAGTTTCCCATCGCGGCCTCCGGCCGCATCCGGACTGGATTGGAAATCTTCGCAAATTGCGAAAGAATTAAAGTGGTATAGCATATAGTGGACTTTCATATTCAAGATAGCTGAACATCAGGAGAGTCAATGGTACCAAGAAAAACCTGCTGGAAGCTCTTCTGTATCTGCATCGTGGGGGTAATACCCGCCATTCCTGTTATGTTAAAGGCGGCGGACCCGGCAGGCACTCAGGCTCCGTTCAAGGGCTGGAAGCAGTTTAAAACAGAACATTTTATAATAATCTTCGAAGAAAAAGATTGGGAGGCTGCTAAAGAGGTATATACCTTCTGCGAAGAGGTTTATTCCGAGGTAACCGGTTATTTCGGTTATTACCCTAAAACGGTTCCCTGCGTTATTAAAAGTAGAATTGATACCGCCAGCGGTTCTTTTTCGGGTTTTCCCGCCCACATTACTCTGTATGTAACATCCCCGTCAGGTCCATGGATGGGTTCAAAAACTGAAAACTGGCTTAAGATAGTTTTAACCCATGAATTTACCCATTTCGTACATAGGACCTACGGGAAAGGATTATTTGCTTTTCTTTCAAAAGTTTTCGGGAGAGAAATTAAACCCCTGGATTCGCTCTTTCTACCGGGCTGGATGACTGAAGGGATTACAACAAATCTCGAAACCCTGTTCACCGAAGGGGGAAGGGGAAGAAACCCCTTCTTTGAACTTTACTATAAGGCGCCGCTAATGGAAAACAAACTATTTTCCTTAAATCAGGCCGCCTATTCCTCATCATTTCCTCCTTCAGGCAGAATATATGTCGGTGGATATATACTGGTGCATTACCTGATGAAACAGTACGGCAATGCTGTTTTCAAACGTATCAATGCAGAATATGTAAAATTTCCGTTTTTCGGCCCCTGGGCTGCTATAAAAAAGGTAACAGGAAAAACTGCATCGGAGCTGTACAGTGCCATGGAATACGAGCTGTTGCAGGAATACAGGCTGGATAAACTGATAGAAGACGGCACACGCGTCAGCCCGGCAAAGATAGGTGATTATTACCTTCCGGTGATAACCGACCAGGGTTGGTATCTGTATAGGGAAACCCTTAATTTTGAACCGGCCATTGTCCGTTACAATCCGGAGACGCAGCAGGAAGAAGTCTTGATTAGGGTTATACTGACGGACCCTGCTTCTTTCACCGCCTCAAAAGCGGGGGGTATGGTAGTTTTCGCCTCCCCGGTTATAGACGGTACGCATCCCGCCGGAATCAGCCATTATTCGGACCTCTATAGTATGGATACCGTAACGGGAAAAATAAAACAAATAACAAAAAACGCCCATCTCTGGCAGCCGGCCCTGTCGCCGGACGGGAAAACATTGATCGCCGTGCAGGGTTTCAAATCCTACAGCCGGCTTATAAAAATGAACCTGGAAGATGGAAACCTTGAGCTGCTGTTCGCCTTAAAGGAGAGCACTGTTTATAACCCCGTCTTTTCTCCTGACGGAAAAAGAATCGCATTTGCCATGAATGTACGGGGTATGCAGGATATCTGGCTCCTTGATTTTGACGGCTCTACCACCCAACCGCTCACGGATTCCTCACCTGAAACATTTAATCTGCATAAGTCTCATCCCGTAACAGGTCCGGATGCCTCAGGTGACTATTACCCCCAGTTCTCCGATAGCGGTACAATTCTTTTCGGTTCCGACAGGGAGGGAAGCCTTTCTATCTACCAATACGACCTCAACAAAAATACGTTATCCCGTATCTGCCGGGATCCCGTAGGCGCTTATGCGGGGCTCATGACAGAAAATAGTGTGGTGTATGCATCTTACTCCACCGATGGATTCTGCCTGAAAAGGAAACGGTCAGATTCCCTGATTGAAAAACCTGTAGCCATATCACATCCTGAAAATCTTCCTGACAACTATGTATGGAAAATACCCGGCTATAAAAATAACGGAAAATACCATGATTTTCCCCGCTTCATTTTCTGGTTACCTGTTCCTTTCTATATTAACACCATAAGTCCCGGAGTGCCGATTTTCGGTGCGGGAATTGTAACCTTCGCCAACTCCATCCTGGGGACATCCAATATCTCGGCCGCGATATCATCACGATTCGATGTTCTCCAACCCGGCTTCGATATTAGTATCGATTTCCCCCTTTGGAAAATCCTAAGCAGGTATACTGTTTCCCAGGCCTATATTCAAGATACAGACAGTTATTACAGACAGATTACCAGGCAATTTCTGTCTGTGTCGCTTCCCCTTCTTGCCCGGTATAAACTTGGGTCAATTGACTCGTTCTCTATTTTTACCGGTTTACAGCACCAGTACTTTATGTCGAACAGCGAGCCCTTCCCATTTATGGGTAAGTTTCGGTTCGAAAATTTTTCTACCGGCAATCAAATAACAGCCGCAGCGGGTTTTTCTTTTTCTCACACGCGAAGCGGCGCTCCCATGGATTTCCATTCGCCTTTCGGTATACTTCTTTCATTGACCGGCGCTTTCCCCATTCCGGTTTTTCAGAACTCCATAGTAGGCGTTCAGACGTACTGGACATTTTCTTTTTCTTTCCCATCACCCATTCAACACCAGGTGGTAAAACTGGGTTTGAAAGGCGCCTTTATCAGCGAAAATAGCGGCGGTTATCAGACTATCGTTCCCCGCGGGCTTTTTGACCCGGTGCCCCGTGAAGGACCGGTGCGGTTACTTGGCGCCTTAGACTATCTGTTTAGCATAGCCCTGCTCGACATCCCCCTTCCTCTCAACTTTAATTTCCAGGGATTGAGCGGCGGTTTTCATGTTGAATACGGGGCCACTTTAGGAAGAGCCCAGCCTTTTTTCAAATTCGATGACGATATATACCCCGGTTTCGAACTTGCTTTCCTGGCAGGCTTTTCCGGAGCTGCGCCTGTTGCTCTGGGTATAGGCTTAAGCTTTAAGGTCGATAAGTCTTTTTCCAAACCCCTTGATCCATACAAAGATATACGGCCTTACTTTTTCATCGGTTTTGACAGTTTTACCTACTCAATGCATAGCAGGTTCTATGCTTATACTGCCCAAGGGAGAAACAGACAATGAAAAGAATATACATTATTTCAACCCTCCTTTTTTTTAAAAAAAGAACTTCACAGGCAGGCTGGAATTCTTAAGAGTATTTCGAGTATCGGGGTCAAAAATAATATGGATAAACAGTCTGACGTCATACTTTTGACAGGCATGAAGCACTGTGGAAAAACTACCCTGGGTAAGAGGCTCGCTTCCCTTTTGAATTACAGGTTTATTGACATGGATGAGCTTATCGAAAGTGAATACCTGGCAAATGAGGGCCTAAGGGCCTCCTGCCGCCAGATATACCGGAATCACGGGGAGGCATTTTTCAGATATCTTGAAGTAAAGGCAGCCGGGAATCTGGCCGCAAGAATACACAGCGGCGAGCTTAAGCGGGCGATTGTGGCCTTGGGCGGTGGGACAGTCTCCAATACCGCAGCCTTGAATGTATTAAAGAATACCGGTTTCTTTGTCTATCTTGAAGAGGATGCGGAAGTACTTTATAAAAGAATACTGGAGGGAGGATTACCTCCTTTTTTAGCGACTGAAGATCCATGGGGGGATTTTATGGCCGTATATAATGACAGATGCCGGCTATTCGAAAAAATCACCGACACAACCGTCAAGCTCGAAGGCCGGAATGTAGAAGAATCATTGCAGCTTCTCGTACCTGTCTTGAAAAATTTGGTAAAAGGTTAAGAGTATGGCTGGGAATACTTTCGGCACGCTTTTCAAAGCCCATACATTCGGAGAATCTCACGGGCCTGCGGTCGGGGTAGTTGTGGATGGTGTGCCCCCGGGATTACAGCTTACGGAAAAGGATATCCAGGATCAGCTCGACCGACGAAAGCCCGGCCAGTCAACGGTAACTACCCGGCGCTGCGAACCGGACACTGTTCAGATTCTCTCGGGGGTTTTTAACGGGATAACAACGGGTATGCCGGTTTTGATGCTTATCTATAATAGAGAAATGAGATCCGATGATTATAATAATTTGAAGGATATATTCCGCCCCGGTCATGCAGATTTTACCTACTATAAAAAATATGGCAACAGGGATTACCGCGGCGGGGGGAGAGCTTCGGGCAGGGAAACAGTGGGGCGGGTTGCAGCCGGAGCAATTGCCAGGAAGCTTCTAATTCAAAGAGGAATTTCAGTTCTCGCATATACCCTCCGGGCGGCAGGAGTACACTGCACAAGTTTCAACCCCGATGTAATTGAAAAAAACTCTATGCGAGCCCCGGATATGGAAGCTGCCTGGGAAATGGAGAAAAGAATCAGTGCTTTAGAACGAGAGGGAGACAGTGCAGGGGGAATTATTGAGTGTCGTATTAAGGGTGTTGATCCCGGCCTTGGAGAGCCGGTTTTTGAGAAACTTGATGCTGAATTGGGGAAGGCGATGCTTTCTATCGGTTCAGTGAAGGGTGTTGAGTTTGGAGCCGGTTTCGCGGCGGCCGATATGAAAGGGAGCGAACATAACGATCCTCTGGACAGCACCGGGTTTCTTTCAAATAACGCCGGGGGAATACTCGGAGGGATAAGCACGGGACAAGAGATTCTCTTCAGGCTCGCAGTAAAACCGACGGCCTCCATTTCCCGTCTTCAAAAAACAGTCGACACGACCGGCCAGGAGAGAGAAATAATTATAGAAGGTCGGCATGATCCCTGTATTTGCCCGAGGATTGTGCCGGTGGTCGAAGCAATGGCCTGCCTGGTTATAGAAGACCTGTATAAACGGCAGGCTGCACTTGGCCAATGAGACCTTTTTAACAAAAGCGCCTTGACAACCCTTTCATTATCAAAATAACATCTAAAGTATGGTTCACCGGATAACTCTCTCATCCAATCCAAAAGTGGTTGTTATTTTTTTCATATTAATCGCTCTACCGGTTGCTGCCATACTCGCATTTTTAATTGTCGGAATATTAGGTGGAATTATTGCAGTTGTTATCTCTGCTTACCTGGATTTTCAAATAATCCGTTTTTTGAGGGCAAGCCTTGAGAGCCGGGTTGAAACAAACAAAGAAAGCATCTGTTTTAATATGGGGAACAATGAACGCCAGGAATTCGGCTGGACCGAGATTACCCATGCCGGGCTCTGTCTTAAGCAGGGAGAAAAGCCCCAAATTTTTGTCTATAACGAAAATGACGATAAATTGATTTGCATCCCGAAAGAGTTCAGCTCTTTTGATAATCTGCTGGAAACCGTTAAATTACAAACTGGTGATAAATTTGAAGAATTTATCCTGGAAAAGGGAGAAACCTTACAGGACAAACTTATAAACGCTCTTGGCCTGAAGGGCAAGGAATATTGAATGGAAACAGGAAAAAGAAGGATAAACGACATAATGCAGAAAGCCCTCAGGGAAGGTTATGTCGTACCGGCTTTTAATATTCCATATCTGCCCATGATGGAGCCGACAATACGCGCTCTCGCGGATACGGAGAGTTTCGGTTTAATCGCCGTTGCCCGGCTTGAATGGGTCAAGTTCGGAGCGAAAAATCTGAAGGCTGTCTTTGACGAATACCATAAATACAAAGACGAAAGATACACCCGGCTCCATCTCGATCATACACCTGTAATTGATGAAGACGGTTTGCATGTTGATTATCTTGATATTATCTCCCAGGCGGTGGACTTGGGATATGATTCCGTCATGGTTGACGGTTCCAGGCTTAAGCTGGAGGATAACATTCATTCCACCGCGGAAGTCGTTGCAATCGCCGAAAAAAAAGGAATACCGGTTGAAGGAGAACTGGGAGCCGTCCTCGGTCACGAAAAAGGACCCCTGCCGCCCTACGAAGAACTTTTTAAAAGCGGCAAAGGATTTACCGACCCCAGAGAAGCTTCGCGCTTTGTCCGGGAAACGGGTGTACGCTGGCTTTCCGTGGCCATCGGGAATATTCACGGAGCAATTACACCCGATGCCAAAGACAAAAAAAAGATCGAAGCTAAACTGAACATTGAGCATCTTTCCGCAATCTACAAGTCGGTAAAAATTCCCCTGGTATTACATGGTGGTTCCGGCATACCGCCAACCTATATAATGAAAGCGATTCAAAATGGAATTGCAAAAATCAATATCGGAACTTCTACCCGTACTCCTTTTGTCAGGCTTATGGATTCCTCAATTATAAAAGCCCAGGATGCCGTTTACAAAACAGTGGTCAAGACTGTAACGGAACTTGGAATAAAGGGAATGGCATCCGAACTTGCAAATGAATAAGACATTATTTTAGCATAAAAGAACGTTACAGGGGGTATTTACATGATGGAACAAAAATCACGCTTCGCCCTTTTCTTTGGAAACAGGGGTTTTTTTCCGGCCTCGCTTCAGGCTTTGGCCAGGCAGGAACTGCCGGAAGTTCTTAAGTCCCTGGGGCATGACACAATCATGCTGCCGGAAGGTGCGACCCGTTACGGGGCGGTTGAAACGCCTGCCGAAGGAGAAAAATTCAGGAATTTTTTAACAGAGAACCGGGGCAGGTATGATGGTGTTATTCTCTGCTTGCCCAATTTCGGAGATGAAACCGGGGCAGTTGCGGCTCTTAAGGAGGCCGGTGTACCAATCCTGATACAGGCATATCCCGACGAGATGGATAAAATGAAACCCGCGCTGAGGCGGGACGCATTTTGCGGCAAATTTTCCATTATGGATGTATTTTGTCAGTACGGCGTTAAATTCACCGCCTTAACTCCCCATACGGTCCATCCAAAAAGTAGAAGGTTTGCAGAAAATATTGAGTATTTTGATCGACTCTGCCGGGTTACATCCGGTATGCAACACCTCGTTGTCGGGGCAATTGGTGCCCGTACCACCGCTTTTAAAACAGTCAGAATCGATGAACTGGCCCTGCAACGGCACGGAATAACCGTTGAAACCTTCGACCTCTCATCACTTTTCGGATTGATGAATAAATTGAAGGAGCATGAGGCCCGAGTAAAAAATAAAAGTGAAAGGCTTAAGAATTATGCTATTTGGGAAGGGGTGCCTGAGAAGGCTTTCGCTACTCTGGTCAAAATGGCGGCCGCGCTAGACATTCTGATTGAGGAAAATAACCTCGATGCCATCTCTTTGCGATGCTGGGTGGAAATGCAGGAACAGCTAGGCATATCCCCTTGCGTTTTGCTAAGCGAATTAAACGATAGGGGCCTGGCCGCAGCCTGCGAGCTGGATACAGGGAACTCTATTACTATGCATGCTTTTACAAAGGCCTCCGGCCGGCCTTCCACCTGCCTGGACTGGAATAACAATTACGGCGATCTGGATGACAAATGCATACTTTTTCACTGCGGCCCTGTTCCGCAGAGTCTTATGGAAAAGAAAGGCCGCATAACCGATCACGAAATACTTAAAAACAGTATCGGTGCCGGCTGTGCATACGGATGCAACGTCGGTAGAATTGCTCCTACCCCGATTACCTTCGGCAGTCTATTAACTGAAAACGGAAAAGTGAAGGTCTACCTTGGGCAGGGGAAAGTAACCGGGGAGCCTATACCCGAAGATTTTTTCGGCTGCGCAGGAGTAGTGGAAGTACCGGGTCTCCAGACGGCGCTTCAAACTATCGGTTACATGGGTTTCAGGCATCATGTCAGTGTTACACCTGGTCATGTCCTGGAACCGGTCGCTGAAGCCTTTGAAAAATACCTCGCGTTCGAGGTAACCAGGGTATGAGCCTGTTGGGCCTGGATATCGGAACGACAGGCTGCAAAGGCATCGCCTTTTCGATTGACGGCCTTCAACTGGCATCGGCCTACCGGGAATACTCGACGTTGCACCCCTGTCCCGGTTGGGCTGAGCTTGACAGTCTTGAAGTTTTTAAGAAAGTAGAGGAAGTTCTATCAGAGATTGCTCACAACACGAAAAAAGATCCGGTCACCGCCATGAGTATAAGCACCATGGGTGAAGCGGTGACCCCCGTTTCTGAAAACAGAGAAATCCTGGGAAACTGCATCCTCTCATCAGATACGCGGGGAGGAGAGTTTATCCTGCCCCTCAAAGAGAAGCTGGGGCAGGAGGCCTTTTACGAAATAAATCCGAATCTCTTAGGTCCTAACTATACCCTCCCAAAGTTGAAATGGATACAAACGCATCAGAAGAAACTCTTTGATAAAACATACAAGTTTCTTTTGTGGGGCGATTTAACCCTCTTTATGCTGGGCTTAAGCCCGGTTACGGGTTTCTCCAATGCCAACCGGACCCTGCTTTTCGACCTGAAAAAAGAGGACTGGTCGGAGGAGTTACTTGCTTTAGCGGAAATAAGCAGGGACAAGCTTCCAAATCTGGCGCCAAGCGGTACCATCGCCGGCACGATAGACAGAAAAACTTCAGCGAAACTGGGACTGCCGCCGAATATCACGGTTGTCGTAGGCGGCCACGATCAGTGCTGTAATTCCCTGGGCGCGGGGATATTTGAAGACAAGAAAGCGGTCTGCGGTATCGGTACTTTCGAGTGTATAACCCCTGCGTTTAAAAGCATTCCTGATTCCTTGACAATGCTTAAGACAGGCCTGAATATTGAACATCATGTTATCCCCGGCTTATACGTTTCCTTTATCTACAACCAGGCCGGAACCCTCATACGCTGGTTCAGGGATACCTTTGCCTCGGCCGACAAAAAACTCGTTTCAGCGGGCGCCGACCTCTATGCTATGCTTTCCAGGGAAATGCCGGAAAGCCCGACGCGGCTCCTTACCCTGCCCTACTTCGAAATGACCGGTTCTCCCCACTTTATAACCGACGCCGGCGGCGTTATCCTGGGGCTTAAAGTCAGCACGACCCGGGGGGAAATCCTTAAATCCCTAATGGAATGCGAAACATTCTACTTTCTAGAGAGTATACTCACCCTGAAACAGATGGGAATCGATACTTCCGAGTTTATCGCCACAGGTGGAGGATCAAAATCCGATTACTGGCTCCAGATAAAGGCTGATATCTTCGGCCTTCCTTTTGTACGTCCTGTAATAAAAGAAGCCAGCACCCTCGGCGCGGCAATCCTGGCCGGCTTAGGCTCAGGAGTATTTTCGAATGTTACGGACGCAGTCGGGCGCTTCGTAAAACAGGAAAAGTATTTCGAACCGGATATGAAACGCCATGAAATTTATATGGAAAAATATGAAAACTATAAATCCCTCTACCCGGCGGTAAAGAAAATTCTACGAAGGCTTTAATTAGAATCCTTTTCCAGCTTTCATGTGTTGCGTGATATCCCTGAAAGGTGTTGGTTTGGTGAAATAGAAACCTTGAAAACCGTGACAATTTCTTTCTTTGAGATACTGGTACTGCTTTTCAGTCTCCACCCCTTCTGCGATTATATTGAGATCCAGGCTTTCTCCCAGATTCAGAATAGTATTGATGATTTTGGTATTGTTTTCGCG
>JBFMGN010000006.1:0-19286 GCA_040752435.1 Spirochaetota bacterium | reverse complement strand
AAGAAAGAACCTCCCGGACGGTAAGATTCATACTCCCGATTTCCGCTGCCACGGGAACATCAACCGTTGAAAGCCTTTCCCGCAGTATGTTGAGATTTTCAGTTGTAGTACCCCTCCTCACCGATGAATACCAGTATTGAGCCGAAAGTTTTGAAATTATAGGCTCAATGGTAAGATATGGGATGCAGAAGTTCATCATACCTTCAACTTCGCCGACCTTGGTTTCAAGAGTTACGAGAACAACCATTTCAGTCGGCGGTACGATCTGGGCAAACTGCGGGTTGGTTTCTATTTGACCAAGCCGAGGCCTTAAGTCTATCACCTGGCTCCAGGCCTCCCTCATATTCCCTAGGATCCTGACAATAATGCCTTCCATTACGGATTGTTCGATGTCCGAAAGATCCCGGCTTACCTTCGCACCTTCCCCTTTTCCGCCGAAAAGGCGGTCGATAATCGAAAATGTGACCGACGGATCTATTTCAAGGACCGCCGATCCTTTCAAAGGATCCATGTTTATTACCGCCAGGGTTGTGGGGTTCGGTATCGACCTGATAAACTCCTCGTAGGTTAACTGATCCACGGAGGCAACATGGACATGAACGAGACTGCGCAATTGGGCAGATAAAGAGGTGGTTGTCAGGCGGGCAAAAGTTTCATGCATAATTGAAACCGTTCTGATCTGTTCTTTTGAGAATTTATCAGGCCTTTTGAAGTCGTAAATTTTTATTTTACGCTGATCCGTCGCCTGAGCAACTTCTTCTGTTTCAATGTCGCCGGTTGAAATGGCAGTTAATAACTGGTCTATTTCATCCTGGGATAGAACTTCGTTCATATATTAAAACTCCACCACATTAAAATCACTGAAAATTACATCCTTAATTTTGCCTGTGGTCATAACCCTGTTTAACAGTTCCTTAAGAGCCATTTTTAATGCTTCTTCATTCTTTGGCCCCAGCTCTTCCGCTGTCTTGCTGCTGAAAAAACCTCGAATCATATCTTTTAATTTTGGGGTTCGCTGAATAAGCTCGCCCTGAATCGCTTTATTTCCCTGATCATAACCCAGGCTTACCTTGACTATCACGGTTACCGGGTTTTTATCGGCGGTTCTTCCCCGTATCTCTTCAATATTGGTGTAATAGTCCAAAATCGGCGCCGTACCCTGGTATTCCGGCGTAACCGCGGCATAACTCTGCGATTTGGAACCCTTATTCATGATAGACATAGTAATTATCACAACCGTCACAATAAAAATTATCGCAACTACGGCTATCGCCGCCCATTTTAATAGCTTTATTACGATCCCGGGAAGAAAACCGACTTTACCGCCAACGGCTACATCAGGTTCGCCACTTATACCTTCATCAAAGGACTGTTCCTCATCCGACATATGTCTCTCCCCAATCCATCTACTACAATTTTACTAAAAATATCCATAAAAAGCAAATATCTTGGAACCGTAAAAATTCATTTGCCAGGAGTTGCCTGCACGTAGAACGGTGTCCGCAGAAACTGCGATCGCCGATTATCGTCCCCAAATCCATAAAAAGCTACTCCTCGTTTTTAAAGGCCCCTATCAACCTGCGATATTCCACTATTCTATCAAAAACAGACTGATAGTCTTCCCTGACTACCAGCCTTTTTCCTGAGAGCATTATTAGGGTTGTATCCGGGTTGGATTCTATGTACTCAATTTGATGAGGGTTCACATAGAACACCTTCCCATCCAGTCTTGTTACTTCAACCATTCATCTTTAAGTTATTATATCCCCCTACCTTTTCAGTGTTAATAGTTCCTGGAGCATCTGATCCGCCGTTTGGATCGTTTTAGAGTTCGCCTGGAAACCTCGCTGGGTTACTATCATATCGGTAAACTGCTCAGCCAGGTCGACATTGCTCATTTCAAGAGCACCGGCGATGAACTTGCCTTTTCCACCGACGCCAGATGGTCCGATATTGGCCTCACCGGAATTATTCGATATAACATAGGTATTTTCCCCCCCTTTTTCCAGTCCCTCAGGATTAACGAATGTGCCTAAAGCTATCTGGCCAAGAAGCCTGTTTGTGCCGTTGGAATACACTCCGGTAATAATTCCCGACTGGTCGATTTTAAAGTTTTCCAGATAACCCATGGGATATCCGTTCTGCCGGTAGACTTTGGTCGAGCTTTTCTCGGCAAACTGGGTAACCGAGTTTACGACGCTGCCAGCTTCCCCAAGGTTAAGATTAAAGGTCTGCCTTACCGGAGGCCCGCCGGCCGGAGCCTGCGCATTGAGAATATCGAAGGCCACCTGCACCTGGAGTCTGCCCTGGTTCTGTACATCACCCTGCGCATCCCTTAATCCCTCCAATATACCGAGGTTGCTGAAATCTATTTCAAAGGTGTTAGTGGTGTTATTGGCGGCGCCGACTTCAACCAGTGTATTAGTGGGTACAGGTGAAGCAGGATCCACCACGACCTGCGCCTGCCATCTATTCTGGGCATCCGGCGAGCGGGTAAAGTTCAGCGTAAGCGTATGCACATCACCGAAAGAATCATAGATTTCGAAACTTGTACTCCATGTTCCTTCAAGTATTTGGGCGGGAGTCGGAGTGGGAGGCAGAACTGCAGTTCTTTTGTCAAGGTTGCAGGCTATCTCCACTACGGATGTAGCGGAGGCAGGATCCTTACTCCCTATGGGGATGATGAGATCCTCAAAAGCGGCGGAATTATTTATGACCGTTGTTCCTTCCACCGTCTGGGCCATCCAGCCCTGTACACGCATACCGTTGGCGGGGTTTACCAGGGTTCCATTTTCATCCAGACCAAAAGCGCCCGCCCTGGTATAAAACTCCTTCTGGCCGGATTTCAGAACAAAGAAGCCGTTTCCCTGTACAGCCAGATCCGTCATTTTTCCGGTGGTTTGCAGAGAACCCTGGGTATGAATGGTATCGATAGCGGAGATAGTCATACCCAAACCGACCTGTTGTGGATTCACACCGCCGATCTCATCCGTCGGGCGGGCAGCTCCCGCCATGGTCTGAGAAATCATATCCTGGAAAGTCACTCTGCCTTTCTTAAATCCGGTTGTATTTACATTGGAAATATTATTGCCGATAACATCCATCCGCACCTGGTGATTTTGCAGGCCGGAAACACCGGCATATAAAGACCGCATCATACTGCCGCCTCCTTATTCCTTAACCTTTTCTACCTTAGAGTAATCGTAGTATTTTCCATTGATGAGAAGCTGTGGATACTCTTTCCCGGCCACCTCTTCCACAAGTCCGGTTATGGTCGTATTCCCGTCAACTATTTCCACATTTTTCCCAAGCAAAGAAATCGCCCGACTGACGGAAACTACGTTTGCCAGCCTTGAGAATTCCCGGCTCATATTGGCAATCTGTTCGAGGGACGAAAACTGTGCCATCTGCGCCACAAAATCTTTATCTTCCATCGGCGCAGTCGGGTCCTGGTGGGTGAGCTGGGTAATCAGTATCTTCAAAAAATCATCCTTCCCAAGGGATTCTTGTGCTGCCCTGCCATTACCAATGGAGGCATTGGCAAGGTCCACCTGCATTTGCACTTTACTCCGTTCAGAAGGTGAAAGTAGAGCCGAAAAATCCATTCACATTTCCTCCACATTAAACAACAAGGTTAATCAGGTTGTACCCTGATCTGAAATCATCAACCAAAGGTATATGTTCCTCAAGGCACTTTACCTTTTCAACATACGGTCTTTGAACATCCTCCTCTCTCTTTCCGGCTCCTGACTGTTCATTGCCGATAGAAACCTTAAGACCGGAAGTCTCAAACCCGTTTTCACGTAACGCCCTGTAAAGGGAATCAAGGTTATGTTCAAAAACTTCCTTTACATTATTATTTTCGACAATAATTCGCCCGGCTATATTATTATCGTTAAGATTAAGCCGAATACTCACTTTTCCAAGCTTTTCAGGCCGCAATACAAGTCTTATCTCACCCCTATCGTTATCCCTTAGAATTATGCCGGTCTGTTTGACTATCTGGTTATTTCCGTTTTCCCGTAACTGCTGCAACAACGCCCGCTGTTCATGGGAAAATGGTATAACCCTGCCGCCGCGGCTGCCGGTTCCCGGAATGGGCTGACCGGTATCAATTTTAAAAATCTGTGTTTCTTCGTTGGATAAAGATGCCGGTATTTTCTCTTTTTGATTCTGAGGAATGTTTTCCGGCTTGAGTTTTTCCCGGCTTGAGACCGGGTGTTCCCGGCGCGCATCAATAACGATAATCCTGGGTAGCCCGGTATCTTCTTTTCGCCCGATGTCATTCTCCTTCCCAGGAATACCGTTCTTAAACCCCCCTTCATCCGGCTTAAGCGGCTTTTTATCTTTTACAGCCTCTTTTACCTCAGGCATTACACCCTTACCTTCACCGCCATTCATGCCATTATCCAGGAGGTTGATTTTTAGTTCGGCCTTGCTGCTCTCCTTTCTCCTCTTGGCCTTTTCCTGAACCGCGGTTATCTCTTCTCCCCGGTTTCCAGTATTGCTTTCCGGCTGGTTTATCCTTTTTCCTCCGGCTGACGGCTTAAGTATTTTCGAATCGCTTAATATCTTTTCTGCGGCTATTTCCACCGGTTGGCCGTTTTTAGCGGTGCCCGGTATATTCCCTTCCCCTGCTATCGTTTTCTTAAAATGACTTACAGGCGCCTTCACCGCAGTAAGTTTTTTAAGACCAGCTTTTTGCACCCCCGGTTTTCTGCTTTTCCGACTGATGGGCTTAAAAGAAGCCTCGCCTTCTTCAAGCTTTCTAATATCATGGGTTTTATCAGCCGCACCATTTTTTTCGCCAAGCACGCGCGAAAAAGGTTTTATAATCCCTTTGGTATGGGTTTTCCTAAGTTCAGATCCTCTCTCCTGCCCGGTAACCTGAGAATCATTTCTTAAGATGTGAGGCATGCTCAAAGCCAAATATAACCTCCGTTTCCAAACAAACCTGAATCAGCCCTCCGGCTTTTTCGCCATTTTTCTCTGCAGGGTGGCGGCCCGTGCAGGCTCCTCCTCGGCTAATAAGGATAGCCAATACGCCACAATCGATTCTTCCCCGGCCTCGGCCGCCAACCGCTCTGTGGCACGCAGGAGATCGATAACATCCTGGTCTTCCATATTTTTCAGAATTTTTACGGCACTTTTCGGCGGCATACCCACCAGGTACTTGGAATTCTGTTCTATGTTTGCTCTTTTATTTTCGTACAAACTTGCCTGGACGTTGAATGCTTTTTCTTTTTCTTCAAGGACTTTTTCTTTTTCCTTCAAACTCTCAAGCATCTGCTTGATTTCCGACTCCGTAAGGGTTATCTGTTCTTCCCGTTTATCCAATTCCTCGGTACGCAATTCCAGTGCTTCCAACTGTTTTTTCATCCGTTCTTCACCCAGCAGTACCGGACTTTCAATGTCGGCGATCTTTGTGCGCGGTTTTTGGCCTACAAGGGATAAAACAGGAGCGAGCGTATCCTTTACATCAATGAGGCCGAGAAAATCAAACCAAATGAGTCCGCCGAATAATAAGGCGATTATAAGGAGAAGCAATACTATTATTCTTGGGCCAGTGCCTACAATGCCATAACCTGCCACATATTCCCCCTTTTAAGCTTTATAACTGCCGAATAAACAGGGCGGAGTTTATATCATCCACGGCTTTGTTTTCCTCATTTGATTGTAATTTGTAATAATCCGCCGCTTTCCGTTCTTTCAGTCTCTCCAGAACTTTTCGTTCCTTGGAAGCGTTAAGGTAGCTCTTATGCACTTCCTCCTTTATTTTTTCTTTTTCGGCGAGCTTGCGGCGTAATCTTCCAATTTTATTATCAAGCCACCGCATATACAGCTCTGAAGAAAAAAGAAAACTCAAACTTCCCCGGGCCTCATCGTAGCGGTTTATGAAGATCCGTGCCTTCTCTTCAAAAGAGTTACGAATTTCATTTTCCAGATTCACGCATATTCCTGTAATTTCAGCGAGTTTCAATTCCCATTCCCTTTCATGGTAGCGTTTAATTTCCAGAAATCTCTCAAGCCTGAACTGAAACCTTCTCAAGAAAACACTCCTCCTCCGGGATTTCAATCCCCGTCAACTCCTCGGCTTTTTTGAGTGTATCCCGGAGATCGGCTTTTTCCTCTATCCGTTGAACCAGAAACGCCTTTATGGCCTTTATATTATCGATGGCTTCATCTATCTCCGGGTTGGTCCCTTTCACGTAGGCACCCACATTTATAAGGTCCTCAGCTTCCGTATAGACTGCCATAAGACGCCTGACATAAGCGGCAGCCTCCAGGGTTTTCGCTCCCGCCACCTTGATACTCAGGCGGGAGAGACTCTGCAGTATATCGATGGCGGGGTAGTGATACTGTTGGGAGAGTTTTCTCGAAAGTACGATGTGGCCGTCAAGAGTACCCCGGACAGCATCGGAAATCGGTTCGTCCATATCATCGCCGTCCACCAGAATCGTAAAAAACCCAGTAATGGTACCTTTCTCCGAGGTCCCGCACCGTTCCAGGAGCCTCGGCAGCATAGAAAAGACCGATGGTGTATACCCCCTGGTTGCAGGCGGCTCCCCCGTTGCAAGACCAATCTCCCGTTGAGCCCTCGCGAACCGGGTAACACTGTCAAACAACAGCATAACATCCTTTCCGCAATCGCGGAAATATTCTGCAATCGAAATTGCAATATAAGCGCCCCTAAGCCGGGAAAGAGGCGGTGTATTGGAGGAAGAAACGACAATTACGGAACGTTTCAAGCCCTCCTCTCCAAGGTCGTTTTCAATGAATTCCCTTACCTCCCGCCCACGTTCGCCGATTAGGGCAATGACGTTGACATCCGCGTTGGTATTCCGGGCGATCATTCCCAACAACGTCGATTTACCGATACCGGACCCGGAGAATATACCAATGCGCTGGCCTTTGCCGGTGGCCAGAAGAAAATCTATCGCCCTAACACCAGTTACGATTCTCTCCGTAATCCTTTTCCGGAACAAAACACTGGGCGGTTCATTAAAAATAGAGTACCAATTGCCGGTTCCGATACTTCCCTTTTCGTCCATGGGCCTGCCCATGCTGTCAAGGACGCGTCCCATTATTTTTTCCGAGACGGGTACGCTTAAGGTCTCCCCGGTTGCAATTACAATACAACCAGCTTCTATCCCTTCCATCTCATCGTAGGACATAAGCTGCACGATATCATCGTGAAGGCCGACGACCTCGGCATAGACAATCCCTTTTCCTTTTGGTACGAGTATCTGGCAGAGTTCCCCAATAATAACAAGAGGGCCGCGGCTTTCGATGAGAAGCCCCTGCACTCTTTCAATTACACCAGTGTATTTTATCGGGTCCAACTTTTTAACAACCCGGGTATATTTGTCAAAAATTTCCAATGCTTTTCACCTCCCCATTTATAACGGCTAATCACCTTTTACTTTTATGGGCACCAGTTCAATTATCTTTTCTTCAATCTCATGAAACTGGGAAGATACCCGGGCATCTATCTGCCCGAAATCCGTCTCTATGATACAACCGCCCCGGTCCACGGATGAATCCTCCAGGACTGTAATATTTTTCACATTCTCCACCATCCGCATAAAATCTTTTACGTGTTCGGAGGTCAGTTGCACATCTGCCAGATTTACACGGATAACAACATCGCCTCTCGTTTTTAATTTCCTTAAAGCCTGGATTACGTTGTTGACAACAACATTCTTCTGATTTTCCGAAATGACCTTGATAACTTTCTGAGAAATTAAAAGGACGAGATTGATCAGTTGTGTTTCGGATTCAGCGATAATCTCATTCCGTTTTTCAATAGCCTTATTTATAATCAGATGGATCTGCTCTATGAGCCTTTCAACCTCGGCTCTGCCCTCCTTAAATCCCTCCTCCTTTCCCTCCTCATACCCTTTCTTGAAGGCATCTTTTTCAATTTTTTCTACCTTATCCTGGGCTTCTTTCGTAATAGAGTCCGCCCGCTGCCTGGCCTCTTCCATGGTAATTTTGGCCGCATCTTCGGCTTCCTGGCGAATTTTCTGCGCCTGATTATTTTTCTTCTGAACTTCTTCAAAAGCAATTTTTTCCGCCTCTTTAATAATTCTATCCGCCTCGGCCTTCGCCCTGGCCGTCATTTCAGCCTTCTCTTTTTCCCATCCGGCCTTGAACATTTCGGCCTCTCGCCGCAGATCATCCGCAGTGGGGCCGGTATACTCTTCGAGCGGTTGTTCCGCCTCTACAATTTCCTCC
Organism: Spirochaetota bacterium; assembly: GCA_040752435.1. Classification (GTDB taxonomy): domain Bacteria; phylum Spirochaetota; class Spirochaetia; order SPDA01; family JBFMGN01; genus JBFMGN01. The sequence continues at coordinate 11,048 of JBFMGN010000006.1, read as the reverse complement.
ACTTCCACGGGAGGCGGTTCAACCACAACGGTCTGTTTGAGGTTTACAATTTCTGTTGCCCTGAATACATTCTTTGCCAACGCTTATTCTCCTTCCCCATGGAAACTTCTAGACTACCATTTCGTCCTCACCGGAACGTGCAACTACAATTTCACCTTGCTCTTCCAGCTTCCTGATTATTGAAACTATCTTTTGCTGAGCTTCTTCAACGTCTTTAAGCCTTACCGGTCCCATGTATTCCATATCTTCCTTCAGCAGGGTGGCAGCCCGTTTTGACATGTTCCTGTAAATTTTATCCTGTACTTCGGAATTCACCGCTTTAAGAGCCTTCGCCAGCTCCGCGGTATCCACCTCCCGCAGTACCTTCTGGATCGCCCTGTCGTCGAGCAGTACAATGTCTTCAAATACGAACATTCTCTTCTTTATATCTTCGGCCAGTTCAGGATCTTCCTCTTCCAGTGATTCAATGATGGTCTTTTCTGTGGACCTATCGACCAGGTTTAAAATATCGACAATGCTCTGGACACCCCCTGCCGCCGTATAATCTTCGGAAGAAAGGGTGGAAAGTTTCTTTTCAAGAACCCGTTCCACCTCTCGGAGAACCTCCGGGGAGGTACGGTCCATGGTTGCAATTCTTTTCGCCACATCCGATTGTATTTCGTGGGGAAGACTGGACAGAATAATCGAGGCTTTCTGCGGTTCCAGATAGGCCAGGATAAGGGCGATTGTCTGGGGATGTTCCTGCTGAATGAAGTTCAGGAGGTGGGTAGGATCGGTCCGCCTTATAAAATCGAAAGGCCGTACCTGCAGCGAGCTGGTCAATCGATTGATTATGTCAACGGCTTTCTGGGAGCCCAATGATTTTTCAAGAAGTTCCCTGGCGTAATCGATACCTCCCGTAGTGATAAAATCCTGGGCCATCATGAGTTCCTGAAACTCCATGAGAACCGTATCCCGTTCTTCCGATTCAATGCTGTCCAGCCGGGCGATTTCGAATGTAAGGGCTTCAATTTCATCTTCCCGGAGATGTTTAAAAATCTCCGCTGAAATTTCCGATCCCAAGGTTACAAGAAAGACAGCTGCCTTCTGCCTTCCAGAGAGTTGTCTTTTATGCCCACCGCCTTTCTTCTGTGTAGAGGCCGCTGCCGGTACACCGGCAGCGGCACTCACCGTTCTTGCCATACGCTTACTCCTCTATCAGCCAGGTACGAATGAGCTGCGCAACATCCTCGGGGTGTTCCCGTGCCATATTAATCGCATTCTCCTGCATTTCAAGGCGCGCTCGTTCTTCCACGGACATCTGCACTTGAACCCCCTCCTCTTCTGCGGTTCGCAACGCAGCTTCACGCATCGCCTGATGCTGTCGGGCCAGTTCTTCTTCCCTCAATTTTCTCCTTCGCTCAAGCTGCCTGGCGACCAATCTGAATACAACAAAGGCCACCAGGACAACCGCGATTACGATAGCAGCATAGAGAAGTGCCTGACGCAGCCTGTCCCCTGCCTTGAGTTGTTCGTCTTCCCTAAGGAATTGAGACGTTCGGTCGAACTGCAGATGCTGAACGGTTACACTGTCGCCGCGTTCCCGGTTAAATCCGATAGCGTGTTCCACAAGGGTTTTCGCCTTGGCCAGTTCCTCGTCGGGCACGGGTATATACTCCCTCTGTATACTGCCGTCCTTTTCGAACAGGACCCTTCCTCTATCATCATATTTCCATTTCCAGGTTCCGTCTATAGCGACTCCCACGGTTATCCGGTCAATCTGCCAAGGGGCTTTTTCCTCTTTGATATTGCGTGTATTCACCACCTCGTTTTGAGTTACCGTGTTACGGGTGTACTTTCCAGCCAGTGAAGAAAGATCCTTATAAGCAGGGGGGGTCTGACCTTCCTGCCCCGGGGGACCTTCCGGGTTAAAACCCGTACCTTCATACTTTTCATCATTCACACTTTTTGAGAGTGTAATCGAGGGGGCGAACTCCGATTCATCATAGGGGGTCTTGGGGTTATCGGGGCGCATGGTAACCGGATAATGTTCTTCAGTTTCTACGGATTTTTTGCCCATATCCAGGGTAATATCAACATTGATAACTCGTACCCGGTCCTGGTCCACGCCAAAAATTCCCCGTAATTCTTTCAGGATTTCATTTTTATACTTCGTTTCCAGATTCAGTTTCGTCTTCATTTCGCGTTTGGCAAGTTCAAGACGATCAATATCGGCCAGGTCGGCAAAATCGTTTAAGACCACGCCCCTCTGATCTGTAATAACGATGTTCTCATCCGTCAATCCGCCCACTGCGAACTTAACCAGCTTAACAATCCCTTCTATTTTTTTCCGATTCTCCGCTATATCGGAACCCGGTTTGGGGGTAATAATGATCGAAGCCGAGACCGGCTGTTGATCCTCCGTGAACAGCTCCTTTTCCGGGATTACCAGGGTCACCTGGGCATTATCAACATCCTCCAACGCTTCGATGTGTTGTTCAAGACTTCTGGTTATCGCCTGCCTTAAGTTTACGTTGCGTTCAAAATCGGTTAAAGTCCACCGATCCATTTTGAAGATATCCCAGGGGGAAGCCTCCGGCGGAATAAGGTCCTCCCTGGCAAGGATAGCCACCATTTTCTGGGCGATTTTTTTATCAGGCACTAAAATCCTGCCATCGGCAGTAACCGTATGATCTACCTTTTCTTCATCGAGGCGCATTGAAATTCTGTTTAAAAGTTGTTCGTCAGTAATGCGGGTGGTTATCAGGGGTGCCATACTTGGAGCCGCGCTGAAAATCATTAGCAGCACAATTCCAAGAATCGCAGCGCCGATAATCGAAAAGAAAATAATTTTTTGCAGGGTTGTCCATTTGCCCCAAACTTTCTTAACCTGATCAATGATCTTTTTCAACCATTCGTTCATTTCCCCTCCCCAAGTAAAAGAACTCTCTTATGGCTTTTAATTTGATAAAATAATTAATCTAACAGTTATAGTTAACGCTTACCTCACATTAATAATTTCGTTATAGGCTTTAAGCGCCCTGTCAATTATGGCTTTGGCCAGAGAAAGAGCCGTACTGGCCTTTGCCATGGCAATCGTAACATCGTGGGCATCCACACTGTCCGGATCAACGAGCATTTGCTGGCTTAAAGCTGTACTCTGCTGCTGAAGATCGTTAACCCCTCTTAAAGTATCTTCAAGAATTTTCCCGAAGCCCGTGCCATTCGTTAAAGGCTTGAGCTGCGGAAGCCTGCCGCTTAAATCAAGATGCCGCGGATCAGTCCTTCGCATTTGAATAACATCCCCGTGTACTATATCCAGCGGTAAAAAGTTCATTCGTCACTTACCTCCCTATCTCAAGCGCCCGCAGGAACATTGCCTTGGAGCCGTTAACTACGGCAATATTCGCCTCATAAGAACGGGAAGCTGAGATCATATCAACCATTTCATTCACGATATTCACATTTGGAAATTCAACATACCCCTGTCGTGGTCCCGATTTTATGGCATCCGGGTGAGTCGGATCATACACCAGCCGGGGTTGAGAATCAAAATCCTTTTCAATTTTAACAATCCTCACCCCGCGGCCGATACCGTTATCCAGGAATTGCGGCAGGAAAGGGCTCCGCCAGTAAGGCTGGGAGACCCTGGGTCTGAATATTGTTCTGCTTCGGCGGAACGGCCCGCCTTCCGCGGTTCTTGTGGTGGTTGCATTCGCAATATTGTCCGAGATTACATCCAGCCGTGCCCGCTGGGCGGTAAGTCCAGAAGCTGCGATATTGATACTACTGTAAAGTCCCATTCTGCCTCCTTACCTTCCTATTCAACTATCGTAAAACCAGGTTAACTTGAGAAAACTGGAAGGATAGCGTCCTGGTCATCAAATCGTAATTAAGTTGATTTTCCAGGCTGTTCATCATCTCTTCCTCAATGTCTACGTTGTTGCCGTTATTCTTTGCGGTTGTCAGATAATCCAAAAGAACCCGCGGTTTCACCGTCCTGTAATCAACAGCTCTGAAAAACGGCATATGCCTGGGATCCGTCACAAAGGCAGGCATGGCCTTCACTTTTTCACTTTCCAACGCCCGTTTCAGTTCCGATTCAAAATTGACGGTACTGCGCTTGAAATTCGGGGTATCCGTGTTGGCTATATTATTCGAAATGACATCCCGCCGCAGCATGGCAACATCCATAGATCTGTGGAGTAAATCAATTGTCTTTCCGAAGCTGTTCTGTAAAAACATTCCTTCCCCCTTAAAAAATTTCGCCTTCTCCTTTATTTTCGGCCTTTTTTTACCCTGGATAAGGAAAACATTACCTACAGTATATACCTGCTCAAATCCTGGTCCTCCATTACATGGGCGAGCCGCTGGTTTACATACTCCTTCGTAATAGTAATTGTCCGGCCCGCAAGATCCGGTGCAGTAAAAGAAACTTCTTCGAGCAGGAGTTCCATGATAGTATGGAGCCGCCGTGCTCCTATGTTTTCCATCCTGGAATTAACCTCCTCGGCTATTTCTGCAATCCTCTCAATCGCTTCCTGGGTGAACTCGAGAGTGACATCTTCTGTTTTCAGAAGCTCCGCGTACTGCTTAATCAAAGCATTCTGCGGTTTTGTAAGGATTTTACAAAAATCATCCTTGTTCAGCGCGTCAAGTTCCACCCGGAGGGGGAAACGCCCCTGCAGTTCCGGGATTAAATCGGAAGGTTTACTGGAGTGAAAAGCACCGGCGGCAATAAAGAGTATATGAGCTGTATCCACCATGCCGTACTTTGTATTTACCGTACTGCCTTCTACAATCGGCAGGATATCCCTCTGCACACCTTCCCGTGAAACATCCGGGCCTCCGCCCTTAAACTCTTTTGAAGCTATCTTATCAATTTCGTCGACAAATACTATACCCATCTGTTCAACTCTTTCCCTGGCTATTTCCGCCACCCGCTCCGAATCGATAAGTTTGTCTATTTCCTGGGAAAGGATAATTTCCCTGGCCTGTCTTACGGATACTACTTTATTTTTTTTCTTACCGCCAAAGATATTGGCGATATTCCCCAGGTTTACATCCATCTCTTCGAAAGTTGTGCCTGAAAAAATTTCGATGGATGGAAATATATTTTTTGTAACGCTTATTTCAACCTGCTTGTCGTCAAGCAGTCCTTCCCTAAGTCTCTGCCGAATTTTTTCCCTGGTAACCGACTGGCTTTCACTTACATTTTGTATCTGAACAATAGTTTTATCGGGCTTCTGCTCCCCTTTACCGCTGCTGCCGGGAAGCAGAAGATCAAGGAGGGCCTCCTCGGTCCGCTTTTCGGCTTCTTCCTTAACACCTTCCTGCATTTCCGATTTTACCAGTGAAACGGCCACCGACATGAGATCTCGAATCATTGATTCGACGTCCCGCCCTACATAACCGACTTCCGTGTACTTCGTGGCTTCAACCTTAATAAAGGGCGCTCCACAGAGTCTTGACAGCCTCCTCGCGATTTCAGTCTTACCGACACCGGTCGGACCGATCATTATTATATTTTTCGGCGCAATTTCGTCCTTTAATTCTTCCGAAAGCTTTTGCCGGCGGGTCCGATTCCGCAGGGCAATGGCGACGGCCTTTTTCGCTTTCTCCTGGCCGATTATGTATTTATCAAGTTCACTTACAATTTCCTTCGGCGTCAGCTTATCCAGGTCTTTTTTCATTCAAGCTCCTCCACTACAATCTGCTCATTTGTAAAGATACAAATATTTGAAGCGATTTTCATGGATCGCACGGCAATTTCTTTAGCCGTCAAATCCGAACAGTCCAGATACGCTAAAGCCGCCGCGTAGGCATACGACCCGCCGGAACCGATGGCAATCACTCCTTTTTCCGGTTCAACCACGTCGCCGGTACCGGAGATTAAAAGGCTCTTTTTCCTGTCGGCAACCAGAAGCATCGCTTCAAGCCGCCTTAAGATGCGGTCGGTCCTCCAATCTTTTGCAAGCTCCACGGCCGAACGGGTGATTTCGCCTGCATACTCCTTTACCTTATTTTCAAACCTTTCGAACAGCGTAAAGGCATCGGCGGTCGCACCTGCAAAACCGACAAGGATTTTATCGTCATAGATCTTTCTCACCTTTCGGGCGTTCCCCTTCATTATAGTGTTGCCTATCGTAACCTGTCCGTCTCCAGCCATGGCAACCGTCGCATCCCGTCGTACCACAATAACCGTTGTTCCTTTAAAACTCATTCCTTTTCCTCGTTATCTAATCTCTTTTATCATTCCGATTATCGATCTTCCCATTCGCAGCCTTCCTCCGCCCGGCATGGGGATGAGCTTCCGAATATACTTTTTTGAGCCGCTCCAGACTTAAGTGGGTATATACCTGAGTGGTGGATAAACTCGCATGACCCAGCATTTCCTGGACGATCCGGATGTCAGCGCCGTGATTAAGAATATGGGTGGCAAAAGTATGGCGGAAACTGTGCGGGCTTATTCGTTTCTGCAGACCGCGCTGTAAAAGATATCTTCGGATGATATAGGCCACACCCCGAACAGTTATTCGACAGCCTCTGCGGTTTATAAACAGCGCCCTGGACGCATCGGAATCATCGGGGCTGTTGTGGATTTTCTTAAGATCGAGATAAAGCCGCAATACCTCATGGGCCGGGGTTCCTATAAACACGAAACGCTCCTTTCCTCCTTTACCTCTAACGAGGATTGACCTCTCTTTCAGGCTTAAATCAGTCAGATTCATTCCTACAATTTCGGAAATCCTGCAACCCGTGGAATAGAGTAATTCAAGGATCAGTTTATCCCGGATAGCCCAGAAATCATCCGGGGAGCCTTCGAGGAGTTTTTCCATTTCATCCTCGAAAAGAAAAGCGGGCAGGCGTTTCTCTTTTTTCATGTTTCGAAGGTTCGAAAACGGATTTGAAATTAATTTTCCACTATTCATAAGATACCCGTAATATCCTTTCAAAGCAGAGATTATCCTGTTTATACTGACGGCCTTAAGCCCTGCCCGGGAAAGACCGGCGGCAAACTTCCTGACACGGCTTAAATCAAGTTTCACTTCATCAATGTGTTCCTGCTCCAAGAAGTGACGAAAACGCCTTAAATCCTGCCTGTAAGCCGAAACTGTTTTTTCAGAGAGATTGCGGATGCTCCTTAAGTAAGTCAAGTAGTCGTCAATCATTTTTTTCCTCTCCATCCTCCTGGATATGAAGAAAATCGCAATCCGGGTTAATACAGGCTTTGTAATCACCCCGCTTCTTGTCTTCCTTCTCTACCAGAAAATGACCGCATACAGGGCATTTCAGGGAAGTAGGTTTAAAGTGCGTGATAAAATCACATGTCGGATAGTTGGTGCAACCGTAAAATTCTTTTCCTCTGCCACCCTGTTTCCGCCTGGCAACGATCTTGCCGCCGCAGCCGGCGCGCGGGCAATCGGCAAGGGGTATTGACCTTGTATTCATGCACTCCGGGAAACCGGAACACGCCAGAAAAAATCCAAATCGACCGAGTTTTTTCATCATAGGTTTGCCGCATTTTTCACACGCGAATTCAGTCTCTTCTTCCAGAACCCCTTTTATAGAGGCGAGGGTTTCCATTACATGCTCCAGGTCGACCTTGAAAGGCTCCCAGAATTCCCGTATCATGTGATGCCATTCCACTTTGTCTTCTTCCACCAGATCAAGTTTTCCTTCCATCTCCGCCGTAAAATTTACATCGAGAATTTTCGGAAAAAAGGCGATTAAAATTTCGTTTATCATGCGTCCCAGGGCGGTCGGAATAAGCTGCCTGTTTCGGCGGACAACATAATAGCGGTCCAGCAATACGGAAATTATGGGAGCATAGGTGGAAGGCCGGCCGATTCCTTTCTCTTCAAGAACTTTAACGATACTTGCATCGGTATACCTGGCCGGACCGGTTGTAAAATGCTGCTCCGGCAAAAAGTCTTCCACCGCGACAATCTCGCCTTCCCTTAAGAACGGGAGGCTTTTATCCTTTTCTCTGGAAGCCAGGAGTTTTAAAACTTTCTGAAATCCCTTCTCAATTATGGAAGTCGAGTTTGCCCTGAAAATTGCATCTCCAATTGAACAGTCGACGGATGTGGTTTGAATGACTGAGGGCTTCATCTGGGACGAGACAAAGCGTTCCCAGATTAGTGTATACAGCTTGAGCTGATCCTTCGTAAGATAGGACTCCATTTCCTTAGGCAAATAGCTTACATACGTGGGGCGGATGGCCTCATGCGCATCCTGAGCCCCCCTTTCCAGAGCGTAGAAGTTCGCCTTCTCCGGCAGCTCCGAAGGAAAAGTTGTCTTTATATATTCTCTTACATCCTGGAGAGCCTGATTAGAGATTCGCGTGGAATCTGTTCTCATATAGGTAATAAGCCCCACCCGGCCGGAACCGATATTGATGCCTTCATACAACTGCTGAGCGATCTGCATGGTTTTTCTTGAGGTAAACCCCAGTCTGTTGGCTGCATCCTGCTGCAATTTTGAAGTTGTATGGGGCGGTTTCGGCCGTAAAGTTTTTTCAGTTTTTTTTATCTCTTTGACAATACACTCCTGGCCGTGTAATTCCGCCATCAATTTTTTGACTTCAACTTCATGCCGCAGATCGGCTTTCTCCCCTTTGTACAAGATAAGCTTAAGCTTGAACTTACTCTTTCCTTTCGTTACTACCGCCTCGAGACTCCAGTATTCCTCGGGAATAAATATTTCAACTTCTTTCTCCCGGTCGCAGATAAGCCGTAGAGCAACACTCTGAACCCTCCCCGCGCTTAGCCCGTTTTTTACCTTTTTCCACAGTAATGGGCTCAAATTATACCCTACCAGCCTGTCCAGGACCCGGCGTGCCTTTTGAGCATTAACCTTGTTTATGTCAATCTCATCAGGCTTAAGCACCGCCGATTTTATGGCAACCGGGGTTATTTCGTTGAAAATAATTCTTTCAATTTTACATTCTGAATTCTTTTTCTGAATGGCATTCTTAAGATGAAAAGAAATCGCCTCGCCTTCCCTGTCATTATCCGAGGCCAGAAGGACATGCCCCGCCTTGACTGCCTTGTTGACGACCTCTTTTAAAATTTTAGCCTTACCCCGGACGGTTATATACTCGGGTTCAAAATCATTATCCATGTCGATGGCGATCCTCGACTTTGGAAGATCGATCAGATGTCCCATAGAAGCTGCCACGAAATACCCGTCACCCAGGTATCGTTCAATCGTTTTCGCTTTCGCCGGTGATTCAACTATAAGCAAGGTATGCATCTTCTTCGCCATTTTACCCTCTCCTGAAATATTCACCATGATGTTTATACAATTTCCCAGCCAACTCTTCTTCCAGGAGTTTTGCTATTTTCAAACCCGGTACAAGAGAAACTGAATTTTTGATAGTCCTGTTTCCGGCCGGAACTTCCCTCGCGATCCTCTTCCAGCCCCAATCTTTAAAGATATCATCCGCACCCTCAATAACACAGGCACCGTCTTCCGCCAATGACGAGGTTCCCGCGCCGGCTTTTCCGGCCAGTCCATCCGCATGTACAAACAGATCCCGCCCCTGTTCCAGGGCATAATCGGCTGTGATAAGGGCTCCGGATTTTTCAGGTGCCTGAATAATAACCACAGACCTCGACATTCCACTTATAATCCTGTTACGTGCGGGAAAATTATACTTAAGGGGCGGAACCCCCGGCGGATACTCGCTTAAGATTAATCCGCCCTTACTGATAATTTCCACGGCCAGATTTTTATGCTCCCTCGGATAAATTCTGTCAATTCCACACCCAAGCACCGCCACAGTTCTCCCGCCCCCGCTGCTGTTACCTTTATGCGCCGCAGAATCAATACCTTTTGCAAGGCCCGATACAACCGCAATGTCCTGGAAACCAAGCTCCAGGCCGGTATGAAAAGCGGCTTTAAGCGCCTTCCCGCTGGGAAACCGTGTCCCGACAACCCCTACCATAGGGCGATTATAATCAGGAATTGTTCCGCGGCTGTACAGCAAATACGGCGGATCCCAGATTTCTCTTAACTGCGGCGGATAGCGGGAATCCCAATAATATATAATCGAAATCTGTTTTACCCCGACGGCATGGGCAGTATTTTCCGCCTGCGCCATAAGCTTTACCGGGTCGAATTGTTTACCCCGCACGGGTCTCATGATTATAGATTCCAGATCCACAATTGTAAGGGCTCGGAATATTTCCAGAGAATCGATTAACTCCGTCAGAAGGATTTTTTCTTTAGTTGTAAGAAATGTTATTGAGTCGATTGCAACCAGTACCGCGTTATCTCTGATCATAGGCTCCTTCTAGCAATTTCAACGCATCAACGCAAAATCTATCCAGTTCTATGGCTCTAAGATAATACTTTTCCGCCAGATTGAAAAATATCTTCCCTAAAGAAATGACACGATAATTTTCTCTGCTGCTTTTAAATGGCATATGCTTCAACCCCTCGGGTGATACAGTCTGTGATACGATTTTAAATCCTCCTTTTCCAGATGCGTATAGATCTGAGTTGTACTTATGTCGGCATGTCCCAACAGCTCCTGAACCGCGCGCAAGTCCGCGCCGCCCTTAAGCAAATGCGTTGCAAACGAGTGACGCAGGGTGTGAACCTTGCCGGCCAGGCCCGCTTTCCGAGCAATTTCTTTAAACCGTTTCCAGATACCTTTTCTTGATATACCTGTACCTCGGCTGCTTATAAAGACAGTATCGATTCGATTAACTCCCTTTCTAAGCCGGGGCCGAACTTCTTCGAGATATTTTTTAAGCCAGTAAATGGAAATCTCACCGATAGGAACAAGCCTTTCCCGGTCGCCTTTGCCCACAACCCTTAAAATTCTCTCCCCAAGGTACAGTTGTCCCAACCGCAGCTCCACAGTTTCCGAAACCCGTAATCCGCAGGAATAAATAAGTTCAAACAAGGCCCTATCCCTTAATCCAAGCATATCGGTTGTATCAATGACGTTCAGAAAACAGTCTACCTCCTCTCTCGACAGGACGGCCGGTATTTTTCTTTTAAGCCTGGGCATGTCGATCCGGAGTACGGGGTTATCCTCCCTGATTTTTTCCAGC
>JBFMGN010000599.1:0-2987 GCA_040752435.1 Spirochaetota bacterium | reverse complement strand
CAGGGGAAAAAGAGTTTACGGGTAAAGGCGTTTCCTACTGTGCGACGTGCGACGGCCCCTTTTTTAAAAACAAAAAGATCCTCGTAGTCGGCGGCGGTGATGCGGCCTGCGACGAAGCCGGGTTTCTGGCAAATTTAACGGAAACAGTAGTAATTGTTCACCGCAGAGACCGTTTCAGGGCTCAGCGAGCATTGGCCGAACGGATCTTAAATAATCCTCACATTCAAGTGCGGTTTAACACGGTTTTAAAAGAGATTAAAGGAAAAACTAAAGTGGAGAAAGTCGTTCTTTCCCGAACCGACAAAGATGAAACGTACGAAGAACCTTTCGATGCGGTCTTCATTTTCATAGGCTCCGTTCCCCAGACACGGTTAATTCCGGATATCGCAAAAGATGAAGGTGGATACATCATTACAAATCAGCGGATGGAAACGGAAATACCGGGTCTTTACGCGGCTGGGGATGTCAGGTCCACCCCTTTCAGGCAGATTGTTGTCGCTTCTGGAGAGGGTGCCGTTGCAGCCCACTGTGCGGCTCAATACATCGATGCATTACGGGGAGAAGCCTACAATTGAGCCTTATCTATCCAGGCTTAATCCGGCTGATCATTCATTCACCGCTGGATGGCCGGTTGAACATGGCGATCGATGAAACCCTTCTCGAATCGGTCAGTCTGCATAATAGCCCGCCTGTTATTCGGCTGTACGGTTTTAAGCCTCCCACATTATCGGTCGGTCGCTTTCAAACAGCGCAGGCAGACATAGACTTTTCAGCCCTGAAACGGGATGCGGTCACCTTCGTGAGAAGACCTTCCGGCGGAAAGGCCGTGCTCCACAAAGATGAGCTTACCTACGCCGCTGTCCTTGGCAAAGACCATCTTTCTTCCTTCGGCAAGCGCCAGGTATATAAATTTGTTGTAACAATTTTGCTCGAAGGTTTACGAGAAATCGGGTTAAACCATGTACACTCCGCCCAGGGCCGGCAAGGGGTTAACCGCAACCCGGATTGTTTCGCATCTACGGGTGAGTATGAAATAGACACTTTAACCGGGAAAAAGCTTATCGGCAGCGCCCAGGCCATTTCCAGGACGGCGGTCTTACAGCACGGCTCCCTCCCCTTAAGTGAAGCCAACAGGGAAATCGCCGCCTATTTAAAATCCTTCATTCTATCGGACGACCATTCGGCGCATCTATCCCAAGAACTGGGACGCCGGCTTACGTTTGAGGAAATTGAAACCGCTTTTACAGCCGCTATTTCAAAATTACTGAAAACGGAAATTTCCGAACTGACGGATAGCGAAAATAAACAGGCTTATGAACTGCTTGAACAAAAATTTTCGAGGGACTCATGGAATCTAAAATATTAAAAGGTATTGTAGTTCTGTTTGTTTCCATACTATTTCTTCTGTGTTCAATATCGCCCCTGTATTCGATACAAAATTTCTGGGATGATCTCGATAACGATGAACTTCTCGATAAAATAATCGATTCCATGACCGACGAAGAGCTTCTCGGCCAGGTGTTCATACTCGGCTATATGGGTTCAAGGCCGTCCCCTGAAATAATAGAATGGATCCTTACAAAGAAAATAGGCGGAATAAAAATATTTGGCTGGAATGCGGAAAACCTTAAGGATTTAACTTACAGTATCCGGCTTATGCAAAACGCCGCCTTGGAATCTCGGTTAAAAATCCCTCTTTTTGTTGCCACAGATCAGGAAGGAGGATGGGTGCGCCATGTAAAAGGAACGACATCAATTACACCCGGCAACCTCGCAATCGGCGCTACAGGACTCGGTTATGACGCTTTTTTGACCGGCTATTATATCGGCTGTGAACTTAAGGCCCTCGGCATAAACATGAACTTTGCCCCAACCGTAGATGTGTATACAAATCCGGACGCCCATGTTATCGGGCCCCGCGCCTTTTCAGATGATGCCGTCAAAACCGCCCTACTAGGTGTCGCCTACTATAAGGGACTGGAAAAAGCCGGGATAATAAGCACGGCCAAGCATTTTCCAGGTCACGGCAACTCCGATAAGGATTCCCATGGAACTCTGCCTGTTATTAATACAACCTTCGATGAGTTATGGAACCGGGAGTTGGTTCCGTACAGATTTTTAATAAAAGAGGGACTGCCTGCAATCATGAGCGGACACCTTGGATTCCCGAAGATAATTGGAGATTTAACCCCAGCTTCCCTCTCCCCTTTTTTTCTGACGGATGTTCTAAGAAAAAGGCTCGGCTTCCAAGGACTGCTTATAACCGATGATCTGGTAATGAGCGGTGTTTATGAACCCGGTATGGATCTGCCGAAGGTCGCAAAAAAAGCCATAGAGGCAGGTAACGATATGATCATGATTTCCAGAAGTCCTCAAACTTACCAGGCTGCCTGGGAATTGTTGTACTCCTCTATGAAAAGAGAGAAAGCCTTTAAAAACAAGATTGTCGAAGCCGTCCGGCGGATAATTGCGATAAAATTAAAAATCATTAAAAAACCCGATGGTGTCCCGATAATTCCGGATCTCAACAACGTAGAAGAAAATATCCCCGATAAAGACGGCGTTAAGTTCTTTTTCGACCTTGCCTGCCGAAGCGTAACTGTGATTAAGGATGGCATGCTTCCTCTTTCGCCCCGGAAGATGGGAAAAGTCCTTCTGGCAGGACAGTATAAGCAGTTTATCGAGGCAGGGTTGAAATATTTTCCTGATGCCGACCAATACTATTTCCCGTACAGCCCCTTTTATAATGCCCGGGAAGAAGATTTAAAGTCTTTAAGATGGCTGGCAGGCAGATATAACACCATTATATTCTGCCTATCGAATTTAAACAGCCTTGAAATGCTTAAGATTCTTAAGGGAACCTCGGCTGATGTCATCGTCCTTTCCACTCTTACTCCCATCTACTTAAGGGAAGTCCCCTGGGTACAATCGGCACTGGCTGTATACGGAGTCGGGGCCGATTCCTTCAAGGCCGGATTTGCCGCCAT
>JBFMGN010000598.1:0-2987 GCA_040752435.1 Spirochaetota bacterium | reverse complement strand
TCAGTTAATTTTGCCATTGTAAAAGCCTCCTTATCTTTTATTTTAATAACACGATGTATACTCTCCTCACGGGGTGCGGCTTGTATGCTTGACGCTTCATCAGCTCCACCACATCCTTCAGATTGGCTTCAGAGTTTCGCTCATACTCCTGAAAACTCACTTCATCAATCCCGCTTGCCGTACTCATGATATACCTCCTTACTTCATACGTCTGAGATTAATTTTCTAAATGGTATGACATGGTATGTAGGTTTTATTTTTACTCCCATTGCCCAAACCTCAAGACTGTTTCATAGTAATATTTGTACGCTTGTAGTGAGATATCTGGCCCGATGGAATGGGCGCCAATCACTACGCCACCGTCCCGGGCGATTTCGAGTATCTCAAGCACACTGCGGCGGATTTCTTCCTCCGAACCACTGGGAAGAATGTGTGTATTGCACATCCCGCCAACATATGCAAGCTTTGTGCCATACATGTGCCTAAGTTGGGGGATGGACATGCCTGCCTTTGGCTCCACGGGGTTTATCAGGTCGATACCGGCATCAATCAGCATGTCCAGCAGCAGGCGAATATCACCATCGGAGTGCAAACCCACTTTGCTTGCGCCAGCTTTTTTCAAACCCTGAACCAGAGCTTTGTAAGCCGGATAAAAAATGTACTCAAATGATTCAGGCGACATTATAGGACCGGTATTGTGGCCCATATCGTCAAAGATCCAAATACCGGTATCGTACAGGTCGCCCCGTTTCAGTTCTTCCAAACCGATCGCCAGCAGATGTTCTGCATAACGGACTGCGGTTTCCCGGGCAAAATCCGGATCACCTGCTATATCCATCAACCATTCGCTTTCACCCCGTACAAACCCGGTGCGTATATAAGGACCGCCGATCTTCCCGAATACACACAGCCCTTTCCCCTTTACCTCGCGGACCTCCCTTTCCCACGAGTCATAGCGCGAGTCGAGGGCGGCTGATTCGAAAAGGAGGCTGCTCCACTCGTCCCTGGACCTAATTACCGGTTCGAGAAAATGGAAAAAGTATCCGTTCTTCTTTTTCCGGATGACCGAACCGAAACCGGTACGCTCGGTTATGTATACCCCATCATCCGAAAGAACCGCAGCCCTGGAGGGGAAGGGGGTTTCATCCGGTACGGCTATATGAATATCAATTTCGAAATATTCTTCCAGGGATGTATTCTGCTGTAGGCCGAGTTCTTGTTGACAGCATTCTTTGAATTCAGGCCAGAACACGTCGAACCGGCCTATCCTGTCTGGCGTTTGGAAATTCAGACTCTTCATGATACGAGTTTTTGAATCCAAAGGTCTTTCTCCTTATGATGAGTAAAGGCTGTATAGCGCATCTTTCAGACACAATCGTTTCCCATTCGCTGGAATAGCCGCGTCAATTGTTTCAGCCACTTTTAATTACCTCCTATTTATGGTGCTGTACTATACATTCAAAGCTTTATTTTTATTCAACTCCTGAAAGATCCAACTCTCTAGCGAAGTGGCAGGCGGTAAAATGTTCAGGTGCTGCTTCTACCCAAACAGGTCCTTCTTCTTTGCAAATCCTTGAAGCATACCGGCAACGGGGATGAAAGTAGCATCCTGAAGGAGGATTGGCAGGATTGGCAACTTCTCCATGGAGAGTTTTTCGTTTTATCTGTAACTCTGGATCGGGTATCGGGGCAGCGGACAGGAGAGCTTCTGTATACGGATGTTTGGGGTCGATGAACAATTCCTCTGTTTCTGCCATTTCCACAATTTTTCCGACATACATCACCGCTACTCTATCAGAGATGTGCTCAACTACTCCTAAATCGTGCGCGATAAATAGATAGGTTAATTGAAATCTTTCCTGAAGATCCTGCAAGAGATTTAGAATCTGCGCCTGTATAGATACATCTAAGGCAGAAACGGGCTCGTCTGCTACTATGAGCCTTGGTTTCGGTGCTAAAGCGCGGGCGATCCCGATCCTCTGCCTCTGACCGCCGCTAAAGGCATGCGGATAGCGCTTTAAGTGCTTCATTTCTAAACCAACAATTCTCACCAGTTCCTTGACTCTATTTTCTAATTCTTCGCCCTTGGCAATGTTATTGCATTTGAGTGGTTCTCCTATAATATCTAAAACCGTCATTCGAGGGTCCAGAGATGAGTATGGATCCTGAAAGATCATCTGAGCGTATTTGCGTATGGAACGTAGATCCTTTTTGCCGAGTGTAGCAATGTCTACGATCTTATCGTCTGAATATCGAAACCTGATTATTCCTTCCGTTGGTTCGATAGCCCGGAGGATACATCTTCCCAAGGTTGTTTTACCACATCCGGATTCTCCCACTAAACCAAGCGTTTCTCCCTCATTAATGTAAAGATTTACATTATCAACTGCCTTCACCTGACCGGTAACCCTCCGAAAGAACCCTTTCTCAATAGGAAAATATTTTTTTAAGGATTTCACTTCTAGAAGGGCCTTTCTATCTGTTTTATCAAGCATCATAAGCTTTTCTTTATTTATGGTATAGAAAACAACGAATCAAGCGGCCTTCCTCAACCTCTGTTAAAGGGGGAATATCTTTGTTACAGATTCCTTCCCTGGCTTCGGAACATCGTGAATAAAAGCCACACTCCCGCGGCGGGTCTAAAGGGATTGGTACTGTCCCTTTTATCGTATCCAGACGTACCCTCGCCTTCCTTCCCACTTTCGGTATGGATTTTAACAGCCTGACCGTGTAGGGATGAAATGGATTCTTGAATAGCTTCTTGACATTCGCATATTCCACAATCCTTCCTAAATACATTACTGCCACCTCTTCGGAAATCTCAGCAATAACTCCCAAATCATGGGTGATGTACAAAATTGACATTCCGAATTGTTCCTGTAAACTCTTCATGAGATCTAAAATCTGTCCTTGAACAGTGACGTCTAAAGCGGTAGTAGGCTCATCAGCAATGAGGAGAGAAGGATTACAGGATAAAGCCATGGCGA
>JBFMGN010000597.1:0-2990 GCA_040752435.1 Spirochaetota bacterium | reverse complement strand
GTAAAAGGATATGAAGAAGTGAAGCTCCCCGACTAAAGTCGGGGCTTCTTTAAGATTCCCAGAATCTTGGTTGTTCATATGAAAAACTATGCTTATCTATATATCGTCTTATCACTTCATCCGTTACTTGTTCTCCAATTGTTCGTGCAAAGTATCCTTCTTCCCAGAAATGTCCTCCCCATAATTTCCTTTTCACGCCTGGGAATTCGTCAAATATTATGCTTCCAGATCTACCCTTTATTATCCCTACCACTCTTGAAATTGAATACCTCGGTGGAAACGATATCAAAATATGAACATGATCCTCTGCAACTCCACATCTATCTATTTCAAAATCAAACTTCTCTGCTATCTCAAAAAATATCTCTTTTACCCTTTTCTTTATATCTCCGACTAAAAGCTTTTTCCTGTATTTTGGACACCATACCAAATGATATTGAGCTTCATATACCGCATGGCTCGTACTTCTTAATACCATGCGTTATTATAAACAATGAATCTCCCTTTGATGGAGATTCATTGTTGTGTTTTTCATCCCCGACTAAAGTCGGGGCATTCAAACACAATTTTCGTAAAGATAGTATTAGAAGGGGGCATATCATTGCCGGAGGCAGCACGTCGGTTGTCGTTGCCGCCGTCAACTTTGAGGTACTGGGTAAAGGTGCATAAGGGTGGCAAACTCGGTGATATTGGCAAGGCACGGAAACCGCTTACAGACATTGAGAATGGAATTGGCAAGGGTAAAGAAGGAGTTGGTTGAGGCCAGAATGGAGCGGGACCTGTTAAAAAAGCGGCCGCGTACTTTGCGAAGGAGTCGCTGCCCGGTACGCGTTAATGAAAGAAATGCGACTTCAATATCCGGTGCCGATGATGTGTCGTATTTATGATGTATCTGCAAGCGGCTACTACGCATGGCTTGAAAGGCCGCTATCGAAGCGGGCACAGGAAGATGTGCGGTTGGAAGCGGAGATTAAGGCTGCACATAAGAGGACACGTCGGACATGTGGAGCAGAGCGATTACAGAAAGATCTATCTGAAAACGGTATCGAAGTGGGTATTTGCCGAATAAAGCGAATCAGGAAAAAGCTCGGCATACGCTGTAAGCAGACGAAGAAATTCAAAACTACAACCGACTCCAAGCATACACTTCCGGTGGCTGAGAACTTACTGGATCAGAAGTTTGGACATGGTGACATGGGGTCTATAATTAAAATTAGAGCAAAAAAGGAGAAGTATAAGAAGCCTTCTTTATAATGATATGGTTACAAGATGGCGAGGGGGACATTTGTGGCTAATGGGGTCTGTCAATAGTGACTTAGGCCTGAACTGCCGGATGTTCCCCTGCCAATACCCTGTCTAATGGGAAGATGCCTAAAAGTGGCTATTATAGACGGGATAAAAGGTATTGGCAGAGCCATAATATATCAAACGTAAAGGAGGATAAAAGAGTTGAAGGGATTCTCTGGAGGGATCGACATCGGCAGTGAATATCATCACATTATTATTATGGATAAGGAAGAGAAGGTTTTGTATGATCAGAAAATCAGGCATAATGTTAGTGAATTTAATCGAGTGGTCAAGGAATTAAAAGTGATCGAGAAGAAACAAAGGGGGAAGATATCTTTTGCGATTGAGGGGAAGAATGGCTATGGTGCGCCCTTTGACCGAATACTGATAGAGAATGGATTTACTTTATACAATGTAGATAATCTGAAGTTGAAGCAATTCCGAAATGTCTTTGGAGCTGAATGGAAGAATGATCAGAGGGATGCCCGCATGTTAGCGAAGATGCTGAAAATAAGAGAACATTTAGAGACTGAAAGAGAGAAGGCATTTTTAGTGGTTGAGAAATCGAATTTGATTAATGAGAAGCTCAAGATACTATCAAGGCATCAGCAGACACTGATAGATGAGAAGGTAAGGTTGCAGAACAGGCTGAGGAAGAAGCTTTTGGAAATAAGTCCTGAGATATTAGAACTTGGTGATGTGGACAGCAAGAAACTGTTGAGATTTCTGATCAAGTACCCGGATATCAAGAAATATAAAAAACTTTCATTGAAATCCTTGATGAAGATAGAAATGATTGGGAATAAACGGGCGACTTTAATGCTGGAAGGTCTTCGCAACATAAGTATTGTTGAAGATTTATCAGATATTTATAAAACGATAATATTGTCTCATGCTCGCCGGATATTAGAACTGAAGGAAGAGATAAAAGTCATAGACAAGGAACTTGAAACACTAGGGGAAGAGAGTCGAGAGGTAAAGCTATTAAGAAGTATTACTGGGGTAGGGGTAAAACTCTCAAGCAGGTTGATGGGAGAGGTTGGAGATATAAATCGATTCAGGAACGAAAGTCAATTGGCGGTATACTGTGGGGTTGCCTGTATAGATGATGACTCTGGCAAGAAGAAAAATACAAAAGCTGTTTATAAAGCTAATAAAATCTGTAAAGCAACCATGATTGAAATTGCAGGTTGCACAATCCGTTATAGTTCGGAATCAATGACTTACTATGCTAAGAAACGTGCAGAAGGGAAAGAGCATAATCATGCTCTGAGATGTTTGGCAAGGCAGTTGATAAAAGTTATTTTTAAAATGCTGAAAGAAGATCGTAATTATATTGTAAAAGAGGAAATTAAGAAGGCTGCTTAGAATACTATTATAAATTTTTTGCTTGACATTTAAAATGGGAAGTTCAGGCTTTCGTTTATGCATTTAGTATCTCCCTTACCCTCTGCACCGTCTTCTCTCCCTCTCTTGTTTCACAGACGCTTACCAGCCGTGATAACACCGAATTATCTCGTTTCAATATTCCCTGTAGCTCCACCATGGTATATCCAACCTCCCTTGCCAGCATTACGAGCGTTCCACGAGCTGTTCGAAGCTTTTCGCCCCGCTTCCGGGAGACCAGTTCCAACAGGCCAACTCCTGTCTCTCTTTCTATCGCCTCTACCAAATCCCTGATCGGAACTTTTTTTGCCCTCTTT
>JBFMGN010000596.1:0-2991 GCA_040752435.1 Spirochaetota bacterium | reverse complement strand
GGAGTAAAGGCGCAATAACCCCAATGTCTCCTGGAAAGTGAGTATTCAATTTTATTATCCATTGATATTTAGAGGCGGCTCTGTCTTTAGCGGCCTCAACCACTTCATCGACGAAGGTTTCGCACCTGGCCCTGCTTAAGCTCATTATCCTTTCAAAAAATTCTTTGAATCCGTGCTGATCGGGTTTATTCTTAAACTCGTCAATCTCACGTCTGATTGACTTAAGATTCAACGAATACAGTTCCACAATAAGCTCGTCTGCTTTTCTGAATCCGGCCAGTAACCAGAAAGGAGTAAGAGCACAGAGCAGTTCAGGTTTGTGATTACTATCCCTATAGTTTCTTTCAGGGCCATCCAGGGGTATATGACTATCATTTTCTCTTTTAAAACCCGCCTGGGCTTGTGATGTGTCGGGATGGGCCTGGATCGAAAGGGGTGTACCGGCTGCCAGAACTTTAAAAAGAAAAGGCAGATTTGACCCGAACCGTCTAACCACATCGGCACCAAGAATTCCTTCAGGCTCATTTTTTATACAATCCTCAAGCGGAATTTTCCTCCCTTTATAAATAATTTTTGAGGGTGATTTCGGATGCGCTCCCATCCAGAGTTCTGCCAACTTTTCATTTCCCGGATTTTCAATTCCAAGCAGCGCCGGGATGGCTGTTGAAGAACCCCACTGGTATTTTTGAATGCCGGCTTCAAGCTTAAAAATCTGCACGGTTCCAGTTTAATCGAGGGACGGATGAGGGTCAACAATTTGTACATGACAGACCCGGCCAAATATGCTACTACTGTCCTATGCAACTCCAGGATGATCCCCATAAAAGGTACAACCCTTTAACCGGAGAATGGGTATTGGTGTCTCCCCATCGTACCAAAAGGCCCTGGCATGGGAAGGTCGAAAGTCTTAAAAAAGAACAAAGGCCCCGGCACGATCCTGACTGCTACCTCTGTCCCGGAAACTTGAGGGCAGGCGGGATTAAAAACCCGCAGTACACGGATACTTTCAGTTTTGTAAACGATTTTTCTGCTCTTCTACCAGACACTGGGGAGGGCGCTCTCAATAAAGCCGATCTACTTATCGCCGGAAATGAAAAGGGAATCTGCAAAGTTATCTGCTTTTCTCCCCGCCATGACCTCACCCTGCCGAGAATGGAAAAGAGTGAAATTGAAAAAGTCATCAGGCTGTGGGTCAGGGAATACCAGGAACTCGGCCACAAGGATTTTATTAAATACGTCCAAATTTTTGAAAACCGGGGAGAAATAATGGGCTGTTCCAATCAGCATCCGCACGGCCAGTTGTGGTCCAATTCCACAATTCCCCTTTATCCCGCCGTAGAAACGGAAAAACAATCGGTCTATTTTAAGAAAAGGGGGACCTGTCTTCTCTGTGATTATGTGGCGTTAGAGATCCAGGAAAAGGAAAGAGTAGTTTTTGAAAATGATTCTTTCATCGTTCTCGTTCCTTTCTGGGCTTTCTGGCCCTTTGAAACCATGCTACTTCCTAAACAGCATCTTGCTTCTATCGTAGAATTAGATGACGGATTGATACGTGATCTTGGAAATGCGCTTAAAAGACTGGGCATTCGTTACGATAACCTTTTTCTAACCAGCTTTCCATACTCTATGGGAATCCATCAGAGACCTACCGACGGCCGGGAATACCCCGGGTGGCATTTCCACTTCCATTACTATCCGCCCCTCCTCCGTTCGGCCACGGTCAAAAAATTTATGGTCGGCTACGAAATGCTTGCAATGCCCCAGAGAGATATCACCGCTGAAGGCGCGGCTCTTAGGTTACGGGAACTTTCGGAGATACACTATGATTATGAAGGCTGAAAAATGGTTGCATCAGATTGATAGCGGCAATCTTAATACAATTCTAGCCGCTTTGTACGGCGCTAATTCTGTTCGGAATCAGAAAGAACGGTATAAAACCTGTATTTTACAACATAAAAACCATTTTGACCCTGCAAGCATAATGCTCTTTTCAACCCCCGGCAGAACGGAACTGGGTGGCAATCACACGGACCACAATCACGGCCGGGTTCTTGCTGCCAGCGTACAGTTGGATTCTCTCGCGGTGGCTGCCCCATCTTCTTCCTCCGTTGTAGAAATAATATCCGAAGGATATACTGAAAAAATAAGCGTTGATCTTGGTAAGCTTGAGCGTGTGAGAGAAGAGGAAGGGAAAACGGAGAGTCTTGTCAGAGGAATTGCCGCGCGGCTTCATAGCCTGGGTTATAAAACCGGCGGTTTTAAAGCCTACATACAGAGTAATGTCCTAAGAGGTTCTGGTTTAAGCTCTTCGGCCTCGATAGAAGTCCTTCTAGGCACAATTTTTAATCATCTATTTAATGACGGTACCATCGACATTTTAAGGATCGCTCAGGTGGGCCAGTATGCTGAAAATAATTACTTTGGGAAACCCTGTGGATTGATGGACCAGGTTGCCTGCGGCTGCGGTGGAATAGTGGTTATTGATTTTGAAGATCTGGACAACCCCTCCGTGGGACAGCTCTTTTTCAATTTTGAGGATAAAGGCTATGCTTTGGCAGTCGTGGATACGGGGGGCAGCCACGAGAATCTGACACCCGAGTACGCCTCTATTCCAGATGAGATGAAGTCGGTCGCCCGGGAAATGGGGAGGGAATTCTTAAGGGGTATTCCCACCAATGAACTCATTTCCAGAATACCAAAAGTACGAAGCTGGGTCGGAGACAGAGCGGTATTGAGGTGCCTGCATTTTATACTGGAGAATGACAGAGTCATAGAACAAGTTGAGGCTCTGCGGGAAGACAGAATTGAAGATTATTTAAAACTTGTCCGAGCTTCAGGGGATTCATCCTGGAAGCTTCTACAAAATAGCAATTCACCGCGAAATCCCAGGGAACAAGGATTAAGCTTGGCCCTGGCTCTTACCGAAATTTTTCTTAATGGAAAGGGCGCCTGCCGGGTTCATGGGGGCGGTTTTGCCGGAACAATCCAGGT
>JBFMGN010000595.1:0-3000 GCA_040752435.1 Spirochaetota bacterium | reverse complement strand
ATCCCCTGTGCTTCGGCCCGTCGGGTCGACGAAGCGAATTTTTTTTTCAAACATGGTGCTGGACGGCGCTCCCCATCTCATCGATTTGGCCGTCGAATCCAAGATTTTCAATTTCTAATAAAATTTTCTGGCTTACATAGAGAGAGTTTTAAAAATACCCTTTTCGTCATACCGGACTCAATCAGGGATTCACTGGGACTAAGACCGTCCTAACTTATTATTATGGAGTGATTAGGTCATGTACCGATCCGCCTTCGAGATCGCTTCACTTATCCGGAGCCGGCAACTTTCGCCGGTGGAGTCAGTCAAGGATGCCGTGTCATGCATCGAGACCTTAAATCCCGTTATCAATGCTTTTTCCGGGACTTGCTTTGACAAGGCCATGGATGAGGCAAAGATGCTTGAAGCCAAAATATCGAGGGGGGAAGAACCAGGTCTCCTGGCAGGAGTGCCCATTGGAGTAAAAGATTTGGAGGACGCTTCCGGCCTGGTGACCAGTTACGGCTGCACCGCCTTCAAAGAAAATCAGGCATTGCATGACTCCATTCAGGTATCAAGACTCAAGAAGGCGGGGGCGATTGTTGTCGGAAAAACCAATGTACCGGAATTCGGATTTACAGGCTTTACGAAAAACAGGCTTTTTGGAGTCACGCGCAATCCCTGGAACCTTGAAAGAACCCCGGGAGGCTCCAGCGGCGGATCCGCCGCCGCCGTCACCGCCGGCATGATCCCGATGGCGACCGGTTCGGATGCCGGAGGTTCCATAAGGATCCCTGCCTGTTACTGCGGCTGCTTCGGTATCAAGCCCACCTTCGGCCGGATCCCAAACGGACCGCAGGCAATCCCGTATTTCACCCGAACCTGGACCCTCGGCCCTATCACCCGGACTGTGACGGACGCAGCCCTTTACCTCGACGCTGTCTCAGGATTTAACCCCTCGGATGGCGACTCCCTTCCCCCGCCTTCTCTATCTTTTATGGAATCCCTTAAACAGCCGTTGGAACCCTTGCGGATCGGATTTAATCCCACCCTCGGATACGCCCGTGTGCAAAGCGAGATCATGATACTCGCAGAGAATGCTCTTAAGATTTTCGAAGAGATGGGGCACCGAGTGGAAATAGACAACAAGGCTTTCCCTGATGCAGGAGATATCTGGTCGGACCTCTTTCTTATGGAGCTTTACGGGCAGATCTTCGACCGGTTTGATGCGATTCAGCCAGAACTTGGAAAAACCCTTTCGGCTTCTCTGGGTCAGGTAAAAAAAATGTCTTTAGAGACTCTTCTTTCCCACCAGCGGATGAGAGGCCTACTCAATAAAACGCTTTCCGTATTCTTCTCTTCCCATGATATTCTTTTAACCCCTGCAATGCCCACAGAGGCTTTTGGTGCAAAAGGCCCTCCACCGAATAAAATTGAAGGAAGGGACATCCCGCTCCTGGGGGCCGTCGCCTTCACCTATCCCTTCAACCTGACCGGCAATCCGGCCGCCACAATACGCACCGGTATGACTGCCTCCGGACTCCCGGCAGGACTTCAAATCGTCGGACCCCTATATAGGGATGATCTCATTCTGCGCCTGGCCAAAGCCTATGAGGAGGCATCACCCCGCATAAACCATTGGCCGGATGTGAAGGGACTGTTAAAAAATGATGCCTGATAAGTCGGGGAAAATAACCTTTTGATTATAAAGGCAACCCTCGTGGATAGTCCCATTGCGCCACGAACATCCACCCCATCGACTCCCATCATGCCTCTGCTCCCTCATTGAGAATGGAGATGTACCCATCATAAGCAAAAACCCGCCCGCGTTTTCTCCCGGTTATTTCGGTTACAATGCCAAAATCTTTCAGGGTTGCAACGGCGCGGGCTGCGGCAGGAAAGCTTGTATCCGCGCGGCCGGCAAGATCGGCGATGCTGGAAAGGGGACGCATGCGCAGGGCATCGAAAATGCGTAGTGCCGTGGCAGCCTCCCGCCGCACATAGGCGTAAAGGAAAAGGTCCGGATTGGGGAGGAGGGTCGTTATGGCGTCGAGCCGACCCAGAGCCAAATACGCCTGTTCCAGTGCGCGATGTCGGGAATCGATTTCCAGCGGCGGTGTGGGCGGCAGAGGGTTTGGTACGAAGGCACGCACCGCTTCTCCAGAAACCGAATTAATCTGGCAGGTGCATGTTACACCCCGTTTCAAACACACAGCCCCTGTTTGCGCGAGCGTTAATAGTGGATTTTATTATTAACAGAAACTTCCATATGTGTAAATAGCAAATTCATTTGGTTCTTTATTCCTTTCTTAAGAATTGGCTGCGGTTAAAGAGACGGTTACGATCAAAAAACATCTTCGCATTGAAATTTTTTGAATAACGTTTAGACATTAGGTATAATTTATACAAATTTATATCAGGAAGATTAATCCATCTTATGGGCATAACATCATTATTTCGTTGACAATCGATAGCATTTATGCGACAATCATACACTGTTAAAGTATCCGATTGTAATTCCATTTAAATTAAATGAATTTCCCATCTTATTCCTAGTGTTTTTGGAGAAGGAAATGAAGTGGGATTTTCAGAAATGGCTTATATAAAGCCTCCATGGGGGAAGCCCCCTGATGGAGGCTTATTTTTTTTATATTTTGTGTAATCCCTATGATCTTAAATGGTTAGTTAGGAAAAATTGTTTAAAAAGGAGAAAATGTCATGGGAACATTTAATAAAAATGGACTGATAATAATATTTATCATTGCTGCCTTAATTATTTCATTTGGGATGAATTCAATTGCCCAAGATAAGATCAAAATTAAAGATAAAAGATATTGGGTAACTACCAAAAGGGAAATAGTCAAACTCGACGATGCTGAAGGACATATATTGATGTTAACTGAATCAAAAGGGGCCGATGTAAATTCCGGAATAACAGCAATTGGAAGGTCCTTCTATGATTTAACTAAAGGCATAGGAACCCTTATTGGCTATACAACCAATCATTACCCTAATGGAGAT
>JBFMGN010000594.1:0-3000 GCA_040752435.1 Spirochaetota bacterium | reverse complement strand
GAGAACGCTTTAAAGACGGAATTCGAGGGGCGGTTGATGTAATTAAGCAATACGGTATTTCTCCTGACAAAGCTTATAAAATAGTAGACAGTCTTGATACCGATAAGCTGAAGAGTATTGCGTCCGCCATCCGCGAAGACGATCTGGCTGATAAGGGCAAAGTGATCGATATAATCGCTGAAAAAGTCGACTTGACCGGAGTGGATACAGAGCGGTTAAAAAACGAACTAAGAAAGAATTCAAATGTCACTCAGGCTGGAATAAAACGAGCGGCTCAAGAGGTTGAAGCAAACAGCAAATACTATTTCCTGTTACTTCCCGGTATAAAACAGGTTTTAAAAGATACTATCAAGGATTCGGAGAAGGTGCTGGCAAAGTAGATACAATCAGGGATGACATATTTCCGCTTTAACTTTCTCATGGTATAAACACATATAATCTTAAGACTGAGGCAATTTCAACAACCAAAATTTATTAGCCACGGAAGCACACGGAAATAGGCGGAATAATAGACTATTCAATTATTAAGCCAAAAATGATTTAAATTACCTTTTTTCCGTGTCTTGCCGCGGATTCCGTGGCTACCCTATATGCTGGCCCGAACCTCTCGCCCTCGAAGGGGGCTTATATTTTAAAAGAACTTCGACTCATTGTTTTTTAGATATGTTGACCCGTGGTCTTCATTCCTCTTACCGGTTTATTTTATTCTTGAAAAAAATTTGACAAATATCGTAGCTGAGGCTATAATAATCAAATAAATAGAATGTATCGAATGATAACATTAGAAAGATGTGTTGAAGTGAAATTTTGGGTGCTATGAAAAAAGCGGATAATAAGAATAGAGTAAAACAATACGCCACAACCCAAATTGATGCGTTAAAGAAAGTCAGCGCGAACTGCTCAAAGGCAATGGAAGATATTCGTGAAATTATCACGGAAATGAAAAAGGATAACCGACCGCAACTGCCAACAGAAACCGAACTTGTAACTAGGCTGGGTTATGGTCGCTATACCATACGGGAAGCTGTTAAGCGGTTAGTACGTGAAGGCATATTGGAAAAAATACAGGGAAAGGGGACATTTATTTCTAATATAAAAAACATAATCGACTTCTCCGGATGGATTGGAACAGAGCCGCCTGGCGACATAATACTGGCTAGTATGATTTCAGTTTTTTCGAAAAAGAAGAGCCCTTTAAACGTTAATTATCACCCAATTCCATATTACCAGAATATTGAGCAGATAGTCAGAATGGCGATTGAGAATACTATACCCAATGTAATGCAGCTTAGTCCTCATTTCCTTGCCATACTCCACGATTTCGATCTTCTCCTTCCTCTTGACCAGTACCTGAATCATAACAACATGAAACGGCGTTACCCCGTAGATATCGAAAGCGGTAAGGTAGGCCGTACAATCTATTCCGTTACCTGGGCTTTATCGCCTTATATCCTCTACTATAACAAAAATGTTATGAAACGCACGGGACTGAATCCCGAGAAACCGCCTTTAACGCTGATTGAACTGTTGGAAATGAGTAAAGAAATCAATTCTGCCGGACTGCCTAACACGTGGGGAATGTCACTCCCCCTGGCAGTAAATGACCCCGTCTTCATTTGGTTGTACCCATATTTTCTCTCTTTTAACGGCGGCTTCAGCGATAGTATGAAGAATGTTATCATCGACTGCAACGAAAATTTAGCGGCGTTACAATTCTTGAAGGATTTATATTTTGCGGGGTGTGTTCCAGGCATAAAGGATGTGACTGAGGGAAGAATGCTCTTCGCCTCGGACCATATCGCTTTTTGGGTAGACGGACCATATTTACGCGGTATGTTCAGAAAGATAAGCGGTTTTCGTGAGGAGTTCGATTCCCACTATTGCGTCGTACCAATCCCAAAAGGAATAACCGGCAGATCGGAGAGTATTCTGTTTAGTCATCAATTAGCCATTTCCAAACACAGCCGAGATGTTGAATCGGCAAATGCCTGGATTGATTTTCTGACCACCGATGAGGGAATTGCCAAATATTATTTTGAAGCTTCAGGGTGTCTGCCCTCAATGCGTGATATTCTCAATAAACAATTCTTTGTTGAAAACCCTTTTGCAGCGCCTTGTATAAAGCAGATGGAAACGGTCTCAATAATGCCTCTGGGACATCCGCTTTTTATTAAGTCGGTCGGCTTCATTTCGCAAGTGTTGTCGAAGCTTGTCACTGATAAGAACAGCAATATCGAAGATTTTCGATATTTAAAGGATATTATCAGCATGGTTGCACATAATGCTTTTTTAGGCATTTATCCCCATTGAAAAGGAGGTGATTGGAGGTATCGGTTATCAGGATCAGGTTCAGTGCCTGATGAAAAATCAGTAAAAGTTTGTTTAAGAAAAGGAGACTTAATTATGAAGCAAAGAAAAGTTTTAGCATTTGTTGTGGTTTCTTTATTGATTCTTTCTGTGGCGGTTTTCGCCGGCGGGAAAGGAGAGGAAAAAGCAGCCGGCGGTAAGGTAACGCTGACAATGCTTGATTTGAATCCGGAAGGAGCTCCCTTTATAGATGCTCTTAATAAAGGGTTTATGGAAAAGTATCCGAATATTGTAATCGAATACGAGGCCATGAGTTCGCGTCAGTACGATCAGAGAATTCAGGCACTGGCCGCATCTAATGATCTGCCTGATATTGTAACTACCCAGATGTTTCCCCAGTACAAACAAATGGCCGGGAACAATCTTTTTATGGATTTGACCGATACGGCAATAGTAAAAAGCGGTATTTTCGACAATATTGCCGCCACTTGTCTTGTCAAAAACGAAAAAGTTTATGGTTTAACATGGAACCATTTAGCGGTTGGTGCTTTTTACAACAAAGATACTTTTGATAAATTC
This sequence comes from Spirochaetota bacterium, assembly GCA_040752435.1. Classification (GTDB taxonomy): domain Bacteria; phylum Spirochaetota; class Spirochaetia; order SPDA01; family JBFMGN01; genus JBFMGN01. Next base: position 114 of record JBFMGN010000594.1, on the reverse strand, counting down.
GGTCTTTCTATTCCAAAAGATTGGGATGAGTTCCTGAAAGTCTGTGAAACTTTAAAAAAGAATGGTGTCACGCCTATCGTAAGTGATTTAGGAGACGGCTGGACTTGTATGTAT
>JBFMGN010000593.1:0-3002 GCA_040752435.1 Spirochaetota bacterium | reverse complement strand
AATTTTATCAGCGGGCAGTTGGAAAAATCTTTCTTTGATTTCGAAGAAACGAGGATGGCGGAGGGAGAAATAACCCGGAGGGATATAGAAGGATGCCTTGATGAGGTTGACAATTCACTTAATATTATTGAAAAGAAGGCCGTGATTATGGAGGCTAAGATTATTGAAACCATACGCGAAAGGTTCTACCAACTGCTGGGGGACGACATCGACGAAGCCAGGGTTTTAAGCGAAACTGCGTTGATGCTTGTTCGTTTCAATATAAACGAAGAGATTATAAGAATGAAAAGCCATATCGGCAATTTCAGAGAGATCATGAAAACCAGTGGGCAGATAGGCAAGAAACTTGATTTTTTATGCCAGGAGCTGAACAGGGAAATAAATACGATCGGCTCTAAAAGCATTATCTACGAAATTAACCAGGCTGTTATTGATATTAAAGAAGCTTTAGAAAAAATCCGGGAGCAGCTCCGCAATGTTGAATAATATAAAGATCGCGATATCTGGGAAAAGCGGCTGCGGTAATACCACAGTAAGCAGGCTTGTGGCTGAGCGCCTTAGACTGCGGCATATTAATTATACCTTTCATAATATGGCTGAAGAAATGGGTATTTCATTCGATGAGTTGTGCAGCCGGGCAGAGGAAGATTCCAGGTTCGACTTGTACCTTGATAAGAAGCAGGTGGAACTTGCCAGGGGGGGTAACTGCGTTCTTGGTTCCCGTCTGGCGATCTGGATGCTGAAAGATGCCCATTTAAAGGTGTATCTTGATGCGCCCCTTGAGGTTCGGGCCGCCCGTATTTTTCAGCGGGAGGGAGAGGAGTTAAAAACTGTACTCGCAAATACCCTTAAGCGGGATGAGAATGATCATAAGCGCTACCTTAAACTGTATCATATCGATAACAATGATTTTAGGTTTGTCGATTTGATTATCGATGTAGAAAAGTTGAATCAGTTTGAAGTTACCGAAAAAATAGTCGAAGCAGCTAAGAAACTGAAAGGTTAAAGTAACTAATTTCTCTGATTTATATGGAGACAAAAATGTCACAGTATCGATATATCCGCCATTTGATTGAAAGCTATCCGATCCTTGAAATATGCATGGAGGAAATCGAGAAGGCAGTAATTTTCTTAATCCAATGTTACGAAAGAGGCGGTAAAGTTCTTGTTTGCGGTAATGGGGGAAGCTCGGCCGACTCTGATCATATAGTCGGTGAGTTGATGAAAGGCTTCCTTAAAAAGAGGCCTTTACAGGATGATGTAAAAAGTGTCCTTATTGATAAATACGGTGAAGAGGGGAGAACGCTGGGCGAACACATTCAACGAGGGCTGCCGGCGTTAAATCTGTCCGCTCATACCGCTTTGGTATCCGCGTTCGGGAATGATGTTGGTTCGGACTATTCTTTTGCCCAGCAGGTATTGGGTTACGGCCGAGGGGGGGATATACTAATCGGGATAAGCACATCCGGGAACGCATCCAACGTAGTTTTCGCCGCCATGGCCGCCGGTGCAGCAGGTCTTACCAGCATCGGCTTGACAGGAAGAACCGGCGGCCGCATGCTGCCGTACTATGATGTCTGTATCTGTGTGCCGGCCGAATCGACACCCCGGGTGCAGGAACTGCATCTGCCGGTCTACCATGCCCTCTGTGTCGAGGTGGAGGAATATTTTTTCCCATTGTAAGAAGCGACAGTTTGTGATTTTACTGTAGAATCCAATGGACAGGGAGAGCAAGGATAGTGTCGCTTATATGATATGCCCGTTCTCCGCAATAGACGACAATTCCCCACGCAGCTCGTTTTTTGTAATCTTCCAGGAAGTTCTGAATTCCTCTGAGTGACTCACGGTGAAGCACGGCCGCCGCTTTAATCTCTACCGGGATGAGCCGACTTCCGTACTCCACGACCAGATCGACTTCCGCCCCATTACTGGTTCTCCAGAAATAAAAAACCGGCTTTTGTTCAAGTACAGCCGCCTGTTTAAGCAATTCCGTAATCACCCAATTCTCAAAAATGCTGCCATACCGGCCGCTGTTAATCATGTCGGTAACGTTCCGGTATTTGAGTAAAAAACTGCCTAACCCCGTATCCCATACATAAACTTTCGGGGTTTTAACCAGGCGCTTATTAATATTCATGTAGAACGGCTGAAGGGTAAAATACTGGTAAGACGATACCAGGACCGAAAAATATTTTCTGCTGGTGTTTGTAGTGATCCCGATATCTCTGCCTATGTTTGATAAGTTCAACAGGCTGCCAGTCTGATATGCCAGCATTTCATAATAACGTTGAAAGTCATGGATACTGGCTACTTGTGCCAAGTCGTGCAGATCACGCTCCAGGTATGTTGTGCGGAAATTTTCCAGCCACGTGATCCGATCCTCTCTCACAGCGTACTCCCAAACTTTGGGGTATCCACCGTTCAGAATATACTCTTCAATCCAGGCTGCCGGAGCGGCCGAATGTTGCCGTAATTCTGAAACTTTGGCCGCATTCAGCAGGCGGGAGAGGAATAAAGGGTTTCCCAATTGGACAATTTCCGAGTAGGCATAGGGGTATAATTCCAGGATACCAATGCGTCCGGCGAGTGTTTCGGTGATCTTTTGTAGTAGGAGAAAATTAGCCGATCCGGATAGTATGATTTTTTTTGACGACCCGGTATCGACTGCAAATTTAACAGCCGAAAAGATTTCCGGCAGCTTTTGTGCTTCGTCGATGATGAAATTCCTCTGTTGTTGTTTAATAAAAAAATCAGGATCCTGCCTGATAGTTTCGAGAACGCTTCGTTGATCGAGGGAGTAATAATCCCAGCCATCTTGAAAAAGATGCTGCAGCATGGTCGATTTACCTGCTTGCCGACTTCCTGTTAACGCCACTACAGGGAATATAGTAAGGTATTTTAAAATTCTTTCTTCAAGAATTCGCCGCTTATATTGAAGCATAGAGTATAATTTTACCATGATATTATGCATTGTCAATATATAATATCATTATATATTAGAT
>JBFMGN010000592.1:0-3007 GCA_040752435.1 Spirochaetota bacterium | reverse complement strand
TTGCAGAGTACCGACCATTCAGAATAAACAGGATAATTGGGAAAAGCGATATCGCAGATGAGAATAATGTAAATGACGATTTAAGAGTTTTTGAACTTGACGGGATTAAGGATTTTTCAGCCAGCCAATTCGCCTTTCTCTGGATACCCGGTGTGGGAGAAAAACCATTTTCTATTGTGTGGAACAAACCGTTGACATTTCTTATACGCAAAAAAGAATACGATCCCGGCCGTAAAAAAGGGTTGGTCTCCCACGCCCTGTTTCTTCTAAAAAAGGGAGATACAATAATGGTTCGCGGTGTTTACGGGAAAGGTATTTCTCAACCTCTTAAAAAGAATATTTATATTCTGGCTGGAGGAACCGGGGCTGCATTAATACCCGGGTTGGTACAACATTTTTCGCAGGGTGGAAATAAAATAACGATTTTCCTGGGTGTAAAAAATGATCAGGAACTGAATCTTATTAACAACGAAATAATCAGCAAGGCTAATACGGCCGCGGGAAAGTATTCAGAATGCATTTCCGTGCCTGATAATGGAAAATCCGGCCGGGTTCTTGATATCTTTTATTCCAGATTTACGGATCCACCCGTATCCCTGGAAGAGATAAGTGATTCCGTTTTTTACAATATGGGGCCCGCTCAATTTATGAAGAAAGCAGGGGAACTTGAACGCGATCTCGGGGCAACTCCCAACGTAATTTATTTCGCTCTTGAAACAAACACCATGTGCGGTATCGGTCTGTGCGGCGAATGCGTCTGCGGCGAAAAACGCACCTGCAAAGACGGCACCTTCTTAAGCCTTAAGTATTTAGAGAAACACAGTTTGGATATTGCCTTGAATCCGGTTGAAGAACTATTATGCGTGAGATAACTATTCAAAACCTTTATTTCTTCCCCAATCCGCCGGGCATCTGCTCCACTCGTAAGCTGTATCCCGCTCTTCGGGGGTAATATATTTTCCCTCAACGGCGGCCTTCATAAGAGTGGAGAAGTTGGAAATGGTATGCAGGCGGCATCCTTTCTCTTGAAATGCCACCCTGGCAGCTTCCATCTCATAGGTGAAAATTGCAATGCAATGTTCCACAATCCCCCCGGCACCCCGCACTGAATCCAGTACCTTGACTGAACTTCCACCGGTGCTGATTAAATCTTCCACCACCAGCACCCGCTGGCCTTGCGTTAAGTTCCCCTCGATTTTTGTTTTTTTCCCATGCTCCTCCGCGGCAGACTTGACATATATCATCGGCAGATTCAGCCTGTCCGATATATAGGCGGCATGAGGGATACCGGCCGTGGAGGTGCCTCCGATGATGTCGATTTTTTCAACACCGATTACATTAACGATTATTTTAAGCATCGAGTTTATTATATACTGCCACTCATCAGGATAAGAAATAAGAAGCCGGTTGTCGCAGTATATGGGACTTAGAATTCCGGAAGAATACCTGAAGGGTTTTGACGGTGAAAGAGTGACCGCCTTTATCCTAAGGAGTATTCGGGCAACTTCCGTTGCTCGCTCTTCGAGCTCTTTTCTCACCCGGGTATCCCGATCTTCGCCCCAGGTATTGAAATTCTTACGCCAGGCTTCAATTTCCTCCCTCTCTATCAGGGAGATCATTTTCTCTGAAACGGCGGTATTCAGCAGTATCCGCAAATCCGTCAAGGTAAAATAGTGAATCCCCTCCTTCCTTAAATAGATATCTACCCGATTCAATTTCATATTAAAAATACTTAAGACATGTACAATCTCGACCCTCTTCTCTTTTAACAGGCGGACACTGATGGGTACATGTTCATCATCGGCCAGTATGTCGCTTAAGAGAAGAGCTTTATCCCCTTCTTTGACTATACCTTCGATTTGATTTTCCTGGCCGTGTTTTTTTCCGGCGATGCGGACATACGCCATCGGCATACGCATCTTTTCTACTAAGTAGGCTGCCAATGAAATTCCGGAATGTCCACTCCCCACTATCAGATTTATACTATTCCGGCCGACGAAGGAATCGATATAATCCTGAAAGCAATCGAAGACTATTTTCCGTGCATGGGGGTAGGAGTTAAGTACCCGGCAGTCTATGTAGATCGGACTCATGATACCGGATGCAAGCCGGTAAGGATTGTTAGGTCGAAAACTTACCGCCCCGATTTCCAGAAGCAGTTTGGCAATTTTATATTCATACATTAAAGCAAGATTGTATCCGTAAACCAGGATGGTTTCAACAGGCCGCGTGTCCTTTACTCATTTGATAAACAGATATTTTTCTTGACCCATACCGGGCGCTTGCATACAATTATTATAGAAGGCACTACGATGGGCGCTATTTTAATTTTTAAGGGGAGGCGTACGTGGATAAAGTATTATCAATAGTGCTGGGAGGTGGAAAAGGAACCCGGTTGTATCCCCTGACAAAAGACAGGGCCAAACCGGCGGTACCTTTCGGAGGAAAATACAGGCTGGTTGATATCCCTATCTCGAATTGTATCAACTCCGACTTCAAGCAAATCTATATTCTTACACAATTTAATTCCACATCCCTCCATCTCCACCTTGCCACAACTTACATATTCGACTCTTTCAGCAAAAGTTTCGTAGAGATACTTGCCGCGGAACAAACGTTTGGCGATGAAAGCTGGTACGGAGGAACGGCAGATGCAGTCAGAAAAAACTTTCACCATTTTCATACCCAGTCCCCCACCCATTATATTATTCTTTCGGGCGACCAGCTCTACAGGATAGATTTATCCGATATGTTTGAGCAACATCGTAATGCAAAAGCGGATATAACCATTGCAGTAACACCTGTTATCAGGGAGAACGCATCGGAACTTGGAATATTACGCATAGATTCCAGTTCCAGAATTGTGGAGTTTATGGAAAAGCCCGGTCCTGCTAAGGATATAACTGAAATGAGAATACCGGAAAGCCTGCATCCCGATAAGGAACTATTTTTAAAAGGCAGGACGTACCTCGCTTCCATGGGTATCTATATCTTTAATGCGGAGGTT
>JBFMGN010000591.1:0-3009 GCA_040752435.1 Spirochaetota bacterium | reverse complement strand
TTCCCGTGTCTTTCCGCGGATTCCGTGGCTACCCCATATGCTTGCCCTGGCTCCCAGCCCTCGAAGGGGGTCTCGCCCTCGAAGGGGGCTTAGATCTTGAAAGAACCTCATATAATAAAAAGCTAACCATATCAATTGGCTGCATCTATTTAGGCAGGATATCGATAGATTGTCAAGAGAGAGCGGTTTTCTTTAAAGGAAATGATAAAGGCGCCTTGTATTTTTTGCCCTTTTAGAATAATGTTTACCCGGATTTTTGATACAACTTCGTCGAGGAGGATTGCTTGAAAATAGTTATACTGGCGGCAGGAAGCGGAACCAGACTGGGAAAACCTTTCCCCAAATGCCTTACTCCGCTTGCAAGCGGACAGACCATCCTTGAGCGGCAGTTAACCTTTTTTTCCCGGTATGTTTCTCCCGATGACATTTGCATAGTCGTAGGATTTGAAAAAGAAAAAATTATGGACATTGCACCGGAGTCGATCTTTGTTTTTAACCGTGAATATGCTTCTACAAACACTTCCAAGAGTCTTCTCCGGGCGTTTAAAAAACTATCCGGGAACGACATTCTCTGGATAAATGGAGATGTCGTATTTGATCCCAACGCCTTGGATAAAATTATAAAAAAAACTGAAGAAAATTATCCTTTTGTAGTGGTTAATACCCAAAAAGTGTCTGAGGAAGAAGTAAAATACAGACTGGATTCAAAGGGTAATGTTGTGGAAATATCAAAATCCATAAAGAATGGGGCGGGAGAAGCCCTGGGAATAAATTACATGCCGAAAAATTACTGCGAGACTTATATCAGAAACCTGGAAAAATGCGATAATCGGGACTATTTCGAGAAAGGTTTGGAGTTAGCCATCCTGCACGAAAAACTGCCTGTAAAGATACTTGATATCTCCGAATACGGATGCGTTGAAGTGGATTTCCCGGAAGATCTGGAACAGGCTAACAAGATTATATAGTTTTACGCTTAACATTTTTAAGCCCCTGCATATAAGGAGGGAGAAGTATAGAATGAAGAATATCGGGATCATCGGTTTCGGTAACATGGGAGAGGCGATCTGTGCGGGGATAAAATCTGAGTACAGCACCGCCAAAATCGGAGTGTATGAAAAAATAGAGGATAAATGTGTCCGGGCACAATCTAACTACGACGCCGACATATTCGTATCATGGGAGGAGTTTTTTTCTTTCTCGGCTATAGTAATCCTCGCGGTAAAACCGCAGGAGGCCGAGAACCTCTTCCGGGTGATCAGGAGATTTACCGAAAAAAAGTACATAGTGTCGGTCATGGCAGGCAGGACCATAGATTATATCAAAAAAAACCTGAAAACCGGGCAGGTAGCCCGCCTGATGCCCAATATTGCCGCCACTAAACGAAAAGCTTTTACAGGTATGACCTTTAGTGCGGAGGCGGAAGATGAGTTTAAAAAAACGGTTTCGGACATTGCAGGCACTATTGGTACGGCTTTAGAACTACCGGAAAATCTTATTCCGGCTGTTATCGGCCTTTCCGGATCCGGGATTGCCTATGTCTTCCTATTTTTACATGCCCTGGCACTGGGGGGAACTGAGGCCGGTTTACCGTATCCAAAATCACTGGAAATAGCCATTGCCACTATCGAAGGAGCAGCCGCAATGGTAAGGGAAACCGGAGAACAGCCGATTACCCTGTTGACAAAAGTAATTTCTCCTGCAGGAACCACTATCCAGGGTATTAAAGTCCTTGAAGAAACCGGTTTTACCTCGGGAGTGATGCGGGCAGTCGAACTGGCATCAAGGCGGGCAGTCGAACTTGAAAACTTATAAATTCTTAACAGGAAGGAGATTATCTTAAAAGTAATGCTGGAATTGAAATTCATTAAAGAACACCTTGAAGAAGTACGTAAGAACATTCAGGACCGAAAGGTGGATGTGGATATCGAGGCGGTGGTCCGATCTTACGATAAACGAAACGAACTTATCACAACTATTGACAGTCTGCGCCGAAAACGAAATGAAAATGCAGGTAAGATGAAGGATAAGCTTTCTCCTTCGGAACGCTCCCTTCTGATCGAAGAGGGTAAAAGATTAAAAGACACCATAAGTACACTTGAAAATGAATTGGCGAAAATGGAGAAAGCCCTTTCCCTGGAAGCAGCAAAAATTCCCAATATGAGCCATCCCGATACACCGGTGGGAAAGGAAGAGAAGGATAATAAAGAATTGAAAAAAGTCGGGAACATGCCTGCCTTTAATTTCAAGCCGAAAGATCACGTCGAATTATCCCAGGCACTGGATATAGTGGATTTTGACACAGCCACCAGAGTCTCCGGAACAAAGTTCTACTACTTGAAAAATGAAGCGGTATTGCTGGAGCTGGCGCTTATAAAGTATGCTCTGGACATACTAAAAAAGAACGGCTTCACGTTAACAATAACCCCCGACATCGCCAAGGAAGATATAGTATCAGGCCTCGGATTCAACCCCAGGGGAGAGGAAAGCAACATATATTCAATCGAAAATACGGATACATGCCTGGTAGGCACCGCGGAGATAACTCTAGGCGGATACTTTACCGATCAAATTCTCGAGAAAGAGATGCTCCCCATTAAAATGGCAGGGCTATCCCACTGTTTCCGCAAAGAAGCCGGTGCCGCCGGCCAGTATTCCAAAGGATTGTACAGGGTTCATCAGTTTACAAAGGTCGAAATGTTCATTTTCTGCCACCCCAATGAATCGGAAAAAATGCATTTGTACCTTCTGGCGGTAGAAGAGGAAATTTTTAACGGCCTTGATATACCTTACAGAGTGGTTGAGGCCTGCACCGGCGATCTAGGTGGGGCGGCTTACAGAAAATTCGATCTGGAGGCGTGGATGCCGGGCAGGGGTGAAAACGGTGACTGGGGAGAAATTACCAGTACATCCAATTGTACGGATTACCAGGCCAGGAGACTCGGTATACGTTTTAAAGAAGATAAAAAAACCAGATTTGTCCATATGTTAAACGGAACAGCCCTGGCC
>JBFMGN010000590.1:0-3015 GCA_040752435.1 Spirochaetota bacterium | reverse complement strand
GCAGTTTTTGTGAAAACGATAACCCCATCGTGCCAAATGGTAGCAATTCCTGTCCTCACTGTGGGTCGGTTTGGGCGGTGCGGGATGTTTCATTCTGTGTTCGCGAAAATGAAATATTGGGTATCGTAGGGGAGAGTGGTTCCGGGAAAAGCACAATTCTTGAAATTATCAATTTTGATTTGGCACCGACTTCAGGACAAGTTTTCTTCACTGGTTTCAGGAATGGTGAAATTTCTCTTCTCACAGCAAATGAGCAGGAACAAAGAAAGACACGCGAGATAGACATGGGAATGGTGTATCAAGAGGCAAAAAGAGGAATAGACATTTCAATTACAGCAGGCGGTAACGTTGTGGACAAATTGCTGGCCACCGAGGCTCGCAATGTTGGAGCCATGCGTAATCAAACGAATACACTTTTTGAACGTTTGGAGCTGACGGGTAAGATTGATAGGTTGCCGAAGACATTTAGCGTTGGAATGCAGCAAAGGGTTCAGATAGCAAAAGCTCTTGTCAACAAACCATCTATCCTATTACTGGATGAACCCACCACGGGCCTCGATGTTTGTGTCCAGGCCAGAACATTGGATCTCATCCGAGAATTACAGAGGGAATTGAACATTGCTATCCTGCTTGTCACGCATGACTGGAATGTAGTGAGACTCTTGGCCAAAAAGGTTGTGGTGCTCCGTTATGGGCAAATTGTTGAACAGGGGCTTACCGATCAAATTCTAGGAGATCCTCACCACCCGTACACTCAGCTGCTTATAGCTTCTTCTCTATAGAATAAAAGGAGGCACATTGTGAATCTTATTGAAATAGAAGGGCTTACCAAGGGCTTCAAACTTCATCTCACGGGTGAAAAGATAGTTAGAGGATGCGAAGACGTAAGTTTTGACTTACATCCGGCTGAATTCCTGGCCATTACAGGGTCCACCGGATCTGGTAAATCCACTGTGCTGAAATGTATGTATCGCGAATACCTTCCCAGCTCCGGCGCGATCAGATACAGGAAAAGGGACGGTGAAGGGGTGATCGATTTGTGTCAGGCAGAGGACGACGATGTATTATGCCTGCGTCAAACAGACATTGGCTATGTTTCTCAAGAGTTTCATGTAATCCCACGAGTGTCGGCGCTTGAGATTGTTGCTGAGCCTCTGCTTTTTCTCGGTGTTCCTTCAGACGATGCTCACGAGAAAGCAAGTGAGCTTCTTGAGACTTTGCGGATACCCAAGCAGCTTTACGATCTTTATCCCTTTACTTTTAGCGGCGGAGAGAAGCAACGCATAAACATAGCTAGGACCCTGGTATGTCAACCAAATCTCCTTTTGCTTGATGAACCCACCTCGGCTCTGGATCAAGAAACCAGAACTGTGATCGAAGGACTACTCGCGCAATTAAAGGAACAAGGGACAACTATCGTTGGAATCTTCCATGATTTGTCCATAGTGGAAAGATTAGCCGATAGAGTTTTAGTCATGGCAGATGGCAAGGTTCAATCGTTGAACTAGGCTGGTTCCATACGGAACAGATCGGAAAGGGAGCGGGCTATCCAATGAAAAGCTGTTGCATAAACAATGTCCGATTGATTCTTCCTGAATGTCAGATAAACGGCTCTATTGTAGTTGAAAACGGGAAAATAGCCGCTATCGAAGAAGGAAGAGAATTTAAAACGTGCGATCAAGCGATTGATGGACAAGGACAGTACCTCATCCCCGGCCTTATAGATCTTCACGGAGACGATATCGAGTTTGAACTCGGTGCGTTGGGGACCAAGGCTGCTTCCGATCTTTTCCCGGTGGAAGTAGGGTTGGTTCAATCAGATAAAAACGCTGCCGCATGGGGAATTACCACCAAGCTTCATGCCCTGGCATACTTTGAAGATGAGTCTAAAGGACGGTCAATCAAATTATCTCGTCTGATAATGGACACCCTACAAGAATTTCAAAAAGGCGGTCATTGTTTGATCGAGCACATGATAGATCTTCGATATGAAATAACCGGCGACCCTGATTACACACTCGAGATCATGGAGCACCCGACAATTAAAATGATTTCTTTCATGGATCATACGCCCGGTGAAGGTCAGTTTAGAGATGAGGAACACTATATATCCTTAAACCTCAAGTTAACCAATGCTACTGAGGAAGAACTGAAACATTTAGCGGCAGAAAAAAAGCAACGGCAGCCACTTAAACACAGAAACATGGAACAGGTGGCCAGCAAGGCCAGGGAACTGAGGCTTGTTATGGCCTCCCATGACGATCATACGGGGGAAAAAGTAGAGAATATGCACAGTCTTGGGTGTCGTTTTGCCGAAATGCCGATAACTTTGGAAGCAGCTGCAAAAGCAAGGAAACTCCACTGGTTTGTTACAATGTCAGCTCCCAATGTGGTTAGAGGTGGCTCGTCAAGTGGACACTTAAGCGCTGTTGATGCCATACAAGAGAATCTTGTTGATTGCCTGTGTTCAGACTACCATTTGCCCTCTTTGCTTAATGCGTGTTTTATGCTTCACCAGACCGGCATTTTGACGCTGCCTGATGCATTGAAACTTATCTCGGAAAATCCGGCTAAAGCGCTGGGACTTACTGACAGAGGTTCACTCACGCCGGGTAAGACAGCAGACCTGGTCCTCGTGAATAACAGCATGGGTTTTCCAGTTGTGGTGGGAAGTTTTGTCAAAGGAAAGTTGGTCTACCATGATAAACGATTTGAACTGTGACTTGAAGGAGGAGAAATCAATGAGACGTGCGGTAAAGTCTGTATTGCTGGTAACGGTAGGGCTTTTGTTGATTACCGGTCAACCATCGAGTCTCTTCGCAGCCGAAAAGGTACTTACGATTTACGACCTGGGAACTGACTATATGAGTTGGGGTAAGATTACCAGAGCCTATCATGAAGAAACAAATGTCCGGCCGACAACGGACCTGAAAGTGGGTTCAAGCGCTGCCCTCGCTGCCCTCGAGATTGAAAAGAATAACCCCCAGGCAAATGGCGCTTACTATTCCGCCGCCA